>NZ_BCBQ01000056.1:0-41970 GCF_001320885.1 Pseudomonas sp. NBRC 111140 | reverse complement strand
GGCCGCCGTGCGGGCGGGTATCGCGCTGATTACCGAAGACCGCAAAGGCGAGGGCCTGCTGCTGACGCAGTCGATCAGCGCCAACATCGCCCTGGGTAACCTGGGCGCGGTATCGCGGGCCGGCGTGCTCGATGGCCAGGCAGAGCAAGCCCTGGCCGAACGCCAGATCCAGGCCATGCGCATTCGCAGTGCCGGCGCGCAGCAGGTAGTGGGCGAGCTGTCTGGCGGCAACCAGCAGAAGGTGGTGATCGGCCGCTGGCTGGAGCGCGATTGCCAGGTGCTGCTGTTCGACGAACCTACCCGTGGCATCGATGTGGGCGCCAAGTTCGACATCTATGGCCTGCTGGCCGAACTGGCGCGCCAGGGCAAGGCCCTGGTGGTGGTGTCCAGCGACCTGCGCGAGCTGATGCTGATTTGCGACCGCATCGCTGTGCTGTCCGCCGGCCGCCTGATCGACACCTTCGAGCGTGAGCATTGGACTCAGGATCAGCTGTTGGCCGCCGCCTTTGCCGGATATCAGAAACGTGACGCACTGCTGCACGATGCAGCACCCAGGAAGAATGCATGAAAACCACCCCGCTAGACAGCCAAGGCGCCGCTCCCGTGCGCCGCAGTGGCACGTACTTTGGCTTGGCCACTTACTTGGGCTTGGCTGGCGCCTTGCTGGCGATGATCGTGTTGTTCTCATTCCTCAGCAGCCACTTTTGGTCTTACAGCACCTTCAGCACCCTGGCCAACCAGATCCCGGACCTGATGGTACTGGCGGTGGGCATGACCTTCGTGCTGATCATCGGCGGTATCGACCTGTCGGTGGGCTCGGTGCTGGCGCTGGCTGCCTCCACGGTGAGCGTGGCGATTCTCGGCTGGGGCTGGGGCGTGCTGCCCTCGGCGATGCTGGGCATGGCCGTGGCCGCGCTGGCCGGTAGCATTACCGGGTGCGTCACCGTGGCCTGGCGTATCCCGTCATTCATTGTCTCGCTCGGCGTGCTGGAAATGGCCCGTGGTCTGGCCTACCAGTTCACCGACTCGCGCACCGCCTATATTGGCGATGCCTATGCCTGGTTCTCCAACCCGGTCGCCTTTGGTATTTCGCCAGCGTTCATCATTGCCTTGCTGGTAATCGTGTTGGCCCAGCTGGTGCTGACCCGTACGGTATTCGGCCGCTACCTGATTGGCATTGGCACCAACGAAGAAGCCGTACGCCTCGCCGGTATCGACCCGCGCCCCTACAAAGTGTTGGTGTTCGCCTTGATGGGCCTGCTCGCCGGCCTGGCCGCGCTGTTCCAGATCTCGCGGCTGGAAGCCGCCGACCCCAATGCTGGCTCCGGCCTGGAACTGCAGGTGATTGCCGCTGTAGTGATCGGCGGCACCAGCCTGATGGGCGGGCGTGGCTCGGTTATCAGCACCTTCTTTGGCGTACTGATCATTTCCGTACTGGCCGCCGGGCTGGCGCAGATCGGCGCCAGCGAACCAACCAAACGCATCATCACCGGGGCGGTGATCGTCATCGCCGTGGTGCTCGACACTTACCGTAGCCGGCGTGCAGCCCGGCGGAACTGACAACATGGCAACCATCAAAGATGTCGCGGCGCTGGCGGGTATTTCTTACACCACCGTGTCCCATGTACTGAACAAGACCCGACCCGTCAGCGAACAGGTGCGGTTGAAAGTGGAAGCCGCCATTATCGAACTGGATTATGTGCCCAGTGCGGTGGCCCGCTCACTCAGGGCGCGTAGCACGGCCACCATCGGCCTGCTGGTGCCCAACAGCGTCAACCCGTACTTCGCCGAGCTGGCGCGGGGTATCGAAGACGCCTGCGAACGCAACGGCTATTGTGTGATCCTGTGCAACTCCGACGACAACCCGCAGAAGCAGCGCAGTTACCTGCGCGTGCTGCTGGAAAAACGCATCGACGGCCTGGTGGTAGCCTCGGTGGGCCAGGACAGCGACCTGCTGCAAAGCCTGGCCTGTGTACGCACGCCCATGGTCATCGTCGACCGTGAGCTGGAGGGCGTCGATGCCGACCTGGTGCGTATCGACCACGAGCATGGCGCGTACCTGGCCACCCAGCACCTGCTGGAGCTTGGCCATCGCGACATCGCCTACATCGGCGGCCCTGCCGAAACCGGGGTTACTCAGCTGCGCCTGTGCGGCTTTCGCCGCGCCATGATCGAAGCCGGTGCGCCCCTGCTGGGCAACCGTGTGCTGCACTGCGACTTCACCAGCCCAGGTGGCCATGCGGCGGCAACGCAGGTGCTGGAGGGCAAGCGGCCCACGGCAATTTTTGCCGGCAATGACATGATTGGTTTCGGCGTGCTGCGCGCTGCAGCCGAACGCAATATCAGCGTACCCGGCGAACTGTCGGTGATCGGCTTCGACGACATCGAGCTCAGCCGCTACGTCTACCCGCCGTTGACCACGGTGGGCCAGTCGATTCGCGAGCTGGGCGAAAGTGCCGCTTCACTGTTGCTGACGCGTATCGGTACACCCCGGCAAGGCGCGGCAGAGCAACGCATCATTGCCCCGCGCATCGTCTTGCGTGAGTCCACCGGGCCACGCCCGGACCTGTTCAATGATTACCGCTAACGCTAAGGAAATGTCATGAATGCCAAGGTTGTGGTGGTCGGCAGCCTCAATATGGACCTGGTGGCCCGCGCGCAGCGCCTGCCCAGGGCCGGCGAAACACTCCCCGGCGAAAGCTTTTTCACCGTGCCGGGCGGCAAGGGCGCTAATCAGGCCGTGGCAGTGGCACGGTTGGGCGGTAGCGTGGCGATGATCGGCAATGTGGGGGACGACGATTATGGTCGGCAACTGCACCGGGCATTGTACGTCGAGGGTATCGACTGCCAGGGCGTAAGCACGTGCCCAGGGGTTTCCAGTGGTGTCGCACTGATCACCGTGGATGCCGCCAGCCAGAACTGTATCGTTATCATTCCCGGCGCCAACGGCCTGCTTACGCCACGGTCGGTGCAGCGTTTCGATGCGCTGTTGCAGGCGGCTGAAGTGATCATTTGCCAACTGGAAGTGCCGGCCGAAACCGTGGCCTGGACCCTGGCCAGAGGGCATGAGCTGGGTAAGCAGGTAATCCTGAACCCAGCACCTGCTACCGGTCCCTTGCCGGCGGACTGGTTTGCGCATATCGATTACCTCACCCCTAACGAAAGCGAGGCCGAAGCGTTGACCGGCATGGCGGTGACCGACCAGGAAAGCGCCCGGCGCGCTGGCGAGCGGCTGCTGCAACTGGGGGCGGGGAAAGTGATCATCACCCTGGGTGCGCAAGGGGCCTTGCGGATTACTGCTCAAGGCCACCAGCACTATCCGGCGTCGGTGGTGCAACCGTTGGATACCACCGCTGCCGGCGATACCTTTGTCGGTGGCTTTGCGGCCGGGCTGGTGCGGGGGCTGGAGGAGGGCGAGGCTATTGTGTTTGGCCAGCGTGCCGCCGCATTGTCGGTCACCCGTGCCGGTGCCCAGCCGTCGATTCCTTACCTGGCGGAGCTGACACCATGAAGAAAACCCCATTGCTGAACGTTGCCCTGTCGCGGGTTATTGCCGGCATGGGGCATGGTGACATTCTAGTGATTGGTGATGCCGGGCTGCCGGTGCCGCCGGGCGTGGAGATGATCGACCTGGCCGTTACCCCAGGGTTGCCGGATTTCGCCAGCGTGTTGCGGGCAGTGCTGAGCGAATTGCAGGTAGAGCGGCACGTGCTGGCTGAAGAAATGCAGAAAGTCGTGCCACCAGCGCTGGTCGAAATCGAGCGACTGAAGGGCAAGCTGGGCAAGCGCGAATGGCTGAGCCATGAGAATTTCAAAGTGCTTTCGCGCAGTGCCCGTGCAGTGGTGCGCACAGGTGAATGCCAGCCCTACAGCAACATCGCCCTCATATCCGGCGTCACCTTCTAAGGGCGGGGGGCAAAGCGGCCCCGGAAACCGCCACCCAGGCAACAGGAGTGCCACCCATGCTCAAACCCCTGCTACAAGGAATCGCCTTCATGGCCACTGCTTCCACCCTTCAGGCCGCCCCTATCGACCTGATCATCGACACTGACCCTGGCGCCGATGATGTGGTCGCGCTGTTTCTGGCCATGGCCTCACCCGACGAACTCAACATCCGCGCCATCACTACAGTGGCTGGCAACGTGCGTCTGGAAAAAACCTCGCGCAACGCGCGCCTGGCTCGCGAATGGGCGGGGCGCGAAGATATCCCCGTCTACGCCGGTGCCGGTCGCCCGTTGGTGCGCACACCTATCTATGCTGCCGACGTACACGGCGAAGAAGGCCTCACTGGCGTACCGGTGCACGAGCCGAAAAAGCCCCAGGCCCAGGGCAATGCCGTGCAGTACCTGATCGACACCCTCGGCGCGGCCACACCCCACAGCATCACCGTGGCCATGCTCGGCCCGCAGACCAACCTGGCCCTGGCGTTGATTCAGCGCCCAGACATCGTCAAGGGCATCAAAGAGGTGGTCGTCATGGGCGGTGCCCATTTCAACGGCGGCAACATCACCCCGGCGGCGGAGTTCAACCTTTACGCCGACCCACACGCCGCCGAAGTGGTGTTGGCCAGCGGCGTGCAACTGACCTACTTGCCGCTGGATGTCACCCACAAGCTGCTGACCAGCGACGCCCGCCTGAAGCAACTGGCCGCCGTGAATAACCAGGCCAGCAAACGCGTGGTAGATATCCTCAATGCCTACATCACGCACGACATGGACCTGTACGGCATGCCCGGCGGCCCGGTGCACGACGCCAGCGTCATCGCCTACCTGTTAAAGCCCGAGCTTTTCAGTGGCCGGCGCATTCACATGAGCGTCGACAGCCGCGAAGGCCCAACGTTTGGCCAGACGATTGCCGACTGGTACGGCGTGCTCAAGCAGCCGGCGAATGTGCTGTGGGTGGAGCAGGGCGATGCCCAGGGGCTGTTCGATCTGCTCAGCGCCCGGTTGGTACGATTGGAATAACCGGGTGCGGCGCGTAACGCTCAAGCACTTGCTCGATGAAGCCGCGCGCGGCTTCAGCGCCGCGATCGCGCACCAGCAGGTCGATGCCAATCAACAGCAGCTCCTCTGGTGTGCCGGGGCTGTACGCGCTCTGGCCCTCGGCCCATTTGACCTTGATATCGGCATCGATGCTGTGGGTGCTCATGAAAAGCTCTCGCTTGGGGCCCGGAACGAAGGGGAACACCTGACCCTGGTGTTCGATGGAGGCGGGATGCGCTCCACTTCTTGCAGCAAATCATGGCTTTGCGCCAGTGATCGTGCGAGCTAAGCATATGGCAAACGCAGTGGGTTGTGCAAAATCCGGTCACGATTGCTTTTCGCCTCGCTGCTGCAGTTCAGGCAGACTTGGCCGGTTTTGCAACAAATGATGAGTGGAGCTGTCGGATCAGGCAGTTCCCAGACCGATTTAGGAGGCTTCATGTTCCGTACCCGTGCTTACCTGGCAACCCTGGCGGTGGCTGCTGTCCTGGCTGGTTGCAGCACTGGTGACAACGCTGGTGGTGGTGCTGCGCCGGCCACGCCAGCAGGCAACGACGGCCGTTGCGAAGCCAGCGGCGCTGACTTTGCCATTGGCAAGCCAGCCAGCGCCGAATTGTTGGAGCAGGCGCGCAAGGCCAGCGGCTCGCAAATGGCGCGTATTCTCAAACCGCACGACGTGGTTACCCTGGAGTACCGCTCCGAGCGCTTGAACCTGAATGTGGACGAGCAGGGCAACGTGACCCGCGTCAACTGCGGTTGATGCAGGGCTGAGGGGCCATCAGGCCCCCGAAACATGGCGTGCCCGCATAGGCCATTTCACTCAGCCCATGCAAACGCCCATAAAAAAACCCGCCATAAGGGCGGGTTTTTTTACAGCTTCCGAATTACTCCGGACGAACCTGTGCAGCCTGCATGCCCTTCTGACCGCGCTCGGCGACGAAGGAAACAGTTTGGCCTTCTTTCAGGCTCTTGAAGCCGTCAGATTCGATGGCCTTGAAGTGAACGAACAGGTCGTCGCCGCCGCCTTGTGGGGTGATGAAGCCGAAGCCTTTCTCATCATTGAACCATTTGACGGTGCCGGTTTGGCGATTGGACATGGGATGAATCTCCAGAAACTTGAAATTTTTCGAAGTGCCATAGACGCCTGAGCTGTCTGGCACAGATGACATCATAGTCTAATTCTGCGGATGTAGCGCCTTTTACCTTCATCGGATGTTGATTCAAGGCAAAGAATCGCTCGCCAACCTTGGCTTTAAGGTTTCAGCTTTTCGGTTTACAAGCCTGCTGAACGACCGTCTGGGCCTTCTGCATCAGCTTGGCGTCCACGCCATCCTGGCTGTCCAGGTCGGCAATCTCGGCATCGGTAAAATTCTTTTTGATGGCTTGCGCGCCACAGTCGCAGTGCTTTTTCGCAGTGGCAGCGTCAACACCCTGGCCGCTGGCCACCTGCGTGCACTGGGTCATGTAGCCGGCCTCCTTCCCAGGTGGGAAGTTGCCGGCGTTCGCAGCCACGGGCAGCAGCAGGGCGCCAGCGGCCGCCAGGGCCAGAAGAGACGGAACTCGCATAACCAGTTACTCCTTGGGTTAAGGTCTCATCAAGAGTAGGTTGCTTCCCAAGGTCTGATAGGCATTTTTTCCTGATAGTTCACCGCTGCGGTGCAATTTCCAAATATTTCTGCCTGGGGTGCAACCCGCGTGCTAGCATGCTCGGCTTGTGGTCGCGTTGTTGCCGGCTACAGCTATCTTTTTTCTTTCCAGTCACTCTGGTTCGTCCCTGACAAGTCGAAAGGCTTCTGCCACTGTGAGGCAGGCTTTCTTTAAAGAAAGGCAGGTCGGATCTTGTACTGGCTCATCCCAACCCACGTGACCTTTGGTAGGGGTCACCACTAGGAGAGGAGGCGCCATGCCCGTTATTACTCTTCCCGATGGCAGTCAACGTTCGTTTGATCACGCCGTATCCGTAGCCGACGTAGCCGCTTCCATCGGCGCGGGCCTTGCCAAGGCTACCGTGGCCGGCAAGGTCGACGGCAAACTGGTCGATGCTTGCGACCTGATCAGCAACGACGCCACCCTGCAGATCATTACCCCTAAAGATGAAGAGGGACTGGAGATCATCCGTCACTCGTGCGCCCACTTGGTTGGCCACGCCGTGAAGCAGCTGTACCCGACCGCCAAGATGGTGATCGGCCCGGTGATCGACGAAGGCTTCTATTACGACATCGCCTACGAGCGCCCCTTCACCCCTGAAGACATGGCCGCTATCGAAAAGCGCATGATGGAGCTGATCGAGAAAGACTACGACGTGGTCAAGAAGATGACCCCGCGTGCCGAAGTGATCGATGTGTTCAAGGCCCGTGGCGAAGACTACAAGCTGCGCCTGGTCGAAGACATGCCGGATGAGCAGGCCATGGGCCTGTACTACCACGAAGAATACGTCGACATGTGCCGTGGCCCGCACGTGCCGAACACTCGCTTCCTCAAGGCATTCAAGCTGACCAAGCTGTCCGGCGCGTACTGGCGCGGCGATGCCAAGAACGAGCAGCTGCAGCGCGTGTATGGCACCGCCTGGGCTGACAAGAAGCAGTTGGCCGCTTACATCCAGCGCATCGAAGAAGCCGAAAAGCGCGACCACCGCAAGATCGGCAAGCAGCTCGACCTGTTCCACCTGCAGGAAGAGGCCCCAGGCATGGTGTTCTGGCACGCCAACGGCTGGACCGTCTACCAGGTACTCGAGCAGTACATGCGTGGCGTGCAGCGTGAAAACGGCTACCAGGAAATCAAGACCCCGCAAGTTGTCGACCGTATCCTCTGGGAGCGCTCCGGCCACTGGTCCAACTACGCCGAGAACATGTTCACCACGTCGTCGGAAAGCCGTGACTACGCGGTAAAACCGATGAACTGCCCGTGCCACGTGCAGGTGTTCAACCAGGGCCTGAAAAGCTACCGTGACCTGCCGCTGCGCCTGGCCGAGTTCGGTGCCTGCCACCGTAACGAGCCGTCTGGCGCCCTGCACGGCATCATGCGCGTGCGTGGCTTCGTACAGGACGACGCGCACATCTTCTGCACCGAAGAGCAGGTGAAGAAAGAAGCTGCCGACTTCATCAAGCTGACCCTGGACGTGTACAAGGACTTCGGCTTCAGCGACATCGCCATGAAGCTGTCCACCCGTCCGGCCAAGCGTGTAGGTTCTGAAGAGTTGTGGGACCGTGCCGAAACGGCGCTGGCCGACGCCCTGAACGAATCGGGCCTTGAGTGGGAATACCAGCCAGGCGAGGGCGCCTTCTACGGCCCGAAAATCGAGTTCACCCTGCGCGACTGCCTCGGCCGTAACTGGCAGTGCGGTACCCTGCAGTACGACCCGAACCTGCCAGAACGCCTGGATGCCAGCTATATCGCCGAAGATAACAGCCGTGTTCGCCCGGTCATGCTGCACCGCGCCATTCTCGGTTCGTTCGAACGCTTCATCGGCATGCTGATCGAACACTACGCTGGCGTATTCCCGGCGTGGCTGGCCCCGACCCAGGCGGTGATCATGAATATCACCGACAAGCAGGCCGATTTCGCCCTCGAGGTAGAGAAATCTCTGAACGGTAGCGGTTTCCGTGCCAAGTCGGACTTGAGAAATGAGAAGATCGGCTTTAAAATCCGCGAGCATACTTTGCTCAAGGTCCCGTACCTTTTGGTTATAGGGGACCGCGAAGTCGAAACGCAAACCGTCGCTGTGCGTACTCGCGAAGGCGCAGACCTGGGCTCCATGCCCGTCGCCCAATTCGCTGAGTTGCTGACACAAGCGGTTTCCCGGCGTGGTCGCCAAGAATCGGAGTAATGACTATTAAGCGTGAAATGAGAAACGATAAGCGTGCTGTACCGAAGGCCCCGATCAACGAGAATATCTCGGCCCGCGAGGTTCGGTTAATTGGCGCAGACGGCGAGCAGGTTGGCATCGTCTCGATTGATGAAGCGCTGCGTATCGCTGATGAAGCGAAGCTGGATCTGGTAGAAATTTCTGCAGACGCGGTACCACCGGTCTGCAAGGTCATGGACTACGGCAAGCACCTCTTCGAGAAGAAGAAGCAGGCTAACGAAGCCAAGAAAAACCAGAAGCAGATCCAGATCAAAGAAATCAAGTTTCGTCCAGGGACGGAGGATGGGGATTACCAGGTAAAACTACGCAACCTGGTACGTTTCCTTACCGATGGGGACAAGGCCAAGATCTCTCTGAGATTCCGTGGTCGTGAGATGGCCCACCAGGAGCTGGGCATGGAGCTGTTGAAGCGGGTCGAAGCCGACCTCGCCGAATACGGCACCGTTGAGCAGCATCCTAAGATGGAAGGACGCCAGCTTATGATGGTCATCGCCCCCAAGAAAAAGAAGTAATCTCCCGGGCACGGCAGGCCTGATGATTATGTGTAATTTTATCGAATGCGGAGTTCCAACATGCCAAAAATGAAAACCAAAAGCGGTGCTGCGAAGCGCTTCCTGAAGACAGCTTCGGGCTTCAAGCACAAGCACGCTTTCAAGAGCCACATCCTGACCAAAATGTCGACCAAGCGTAAGCGTCAACTGCGCGGTGCCAGCTTGCTGCACCCGTCCGACGTAGCAAAAGTCGAGCGCATGCTGCGCGTTCGTTAATTCTGGTTAAGATAGAGGAAGTTACTCATGGCTCGTGTTAAGCGCGGCGTTATCGCTCGTAAGCGTCACAAAAAAATTCTGAAACTGGCTAAAGGTTACTACGGTGCACGTTCGCGCGTATTCCGTGTAGCCAAGCAAGCGGTCATCAAGGCAGGCCAATACGCCTACCGCGACCGTCGCCAGAAGAAGCGTCAGTTCCGCGCACTGTGGATCGCTCGTATCAACGCCGGTGCCCGCACCAACGGTCTGTCCTACAGCCGTCTGATTGCTGGCCTGAAAAAGGCTTCGATCGAAATCGACCGTAAGGTTCTGGCTGATCTGGCAGTGAACGAAAAAGCGGCGTTTGCTGCGATTGTCGAGAAAGCTAAAGCCGTTCTGGCTTAAGTACCCGCGACAATCACCCGGCGGCGCTAGCGCTGTCGGGCATTGAACGTCATCGATAGGGGAAGAGCCTTCAAAGCTCTTCCCCTATTTTCGTATCTGGAGTCTGTACATGGAAAACCTGGATGCGCTGGTCTCCCAAGCCCTAGAGGCCGTGGAACGCGCTGAAGACATCAACGCCCTGGAACAGATCCGGGTTAATTATCTCGGCAAGAAGGGCGAGCTGACCCAGGTGATGAAGACCCTGGGCAACCTGCCAGCCGAAGAGCGGCCGAAAGTTGGCGCGCTGATCAACGACGCCAAAGAGCGCGTTACCGTTGTGCTCAATGCCCGCAAGGCCGCCTTTGAAGAAGCCGAGCTCAGCGCTCGCCTGGCTGCCGAGTGCATTGACGTTACCCTGCCAGGCCGCGGCCAGGCCACCGGTGGCCTGCACCCGATCACCCGTACACTCGAGCGCATCGAGCAGTTCTTCACCCACATCGGCTACGGCATCGCTGAAGGCCCAGAGGTCGAAGACGACTACCATAACTTCGAAGCGCTCAACATCCCTGGCCACCACCCGGCCCGGGCGATGCACGACACCTTCTACTTCAATGCCAACATGCTGCTGCGTACCCACACTTCGCCGGTGCAGGTGCGGACCATGGAGTCCACTCAGCCGCCAATCCGCATTGTTTGCCCTGGCCGCGTATACCGCTGCGACTCGGATATCACCCACTCGCCGATGTTCCACCAGGTCGAAGGCCTGCTGATCGATCGCGACATCAACTTCGCCGACCTCAAGGGCACCATCGAAGAATTCCTGCGCGTGTTCTTCGAAAAAGAACTGGCGGTACGTTTCCGCCCATCGTTCTTCCCCTTCACCGAGCCGTCCGCTGAAGTCGACATCCAGTGCGTGATGTGTTCCGGCAATGGTTGCCGCGTGTGCAAGCAAACCGGCTGGCTCGAAGTGATGGGCTGCGGCATGGTGCACCCGAACGTGCTGCGCATGTCCGGCATCGACCCTGAAGAGTTCCAGGGCTTCGCCTTCGGCATGGGCGCCGAGCGCCTGGCCATGCTGCGCTATGGCGTCAACGATTTGCGTCTGTTCTTCGACAACGACCTGCGCTTCCTCGCGCAATTCCGCTAGGTCAATGCCCGACGCAACTTTCAGGAGAACAGCATGAAATTCAGTGAACAGTGGCTGCGCGGTTGGGTAAACCCGCAAGTCTCCCGTGACGAACTGGTCGCCCGCCTGTCCATGGCCGGCCTCGAAGTCGACAGCGTTACCCCCGCTGCCGGCCAGTTCAGCGGCATCGTCGTGGGCGAAATCCTCGCCACCGAACAACACCCGGACGCCGACAAGCTGCGCGTGTGTCAGGTGACCAACGGCCAGGAAACTTTCCAGGTCGTGTGCGGCGCGCCTAACGCCCGCCCAGGCATCAAAATCCCGTTCGCCATGATCGGCGCCGAGCTGTCTGGCGACTTCAAGATCAAAAAGGCCAAGCTGCGCGGCGTCGAGTCTTTCGGCATGCTGTGCTCGGCTGCCGAGCTGGAAATCAGCGAAGAGAACGATGGCCTGCTGGAATTGGCGGCTGACGCCCCGGTTGGCGAAGACATTCGCAAGTACCTGAGCCTGGACGATGCCAGCATCGAAATCGGCCTGACCCCCAACCGTGGCGACTGCCTGTCCATCGCGGGCTTGGCCCGCGACGTCAGCGCCCTGTACGACACCCCGGTCACTCGTCCGGTCGTGCCAGCCGTAGCGGCGGCCCACGACGAAGTGCGCCCGGTCGAAGTCAGTGCCCCGGCTGCCTGCCCACGCTACCTGGGCCGCGTTATCCGTAACGTCGACCTCAGCAAGCCAACCCCACTGTGGATGGTCGAGCGCCTGCGCCGCAGCGACGTGCGCAGCATCGACGCCGCCGTCGACATCACCAACTACGTGATGCTTGAACTTGGCCAGCCGATGCACGCCTTCGACCTGGCGGAAATCAACGGCGGCATCCGCGTGCGCATGGCTGAAGAGGGCGAAAAGCTCGTCCTGCTCGACGGCCAGGAAGTGGCCCTGCGTGCCGATACCCTGGTGATCGCCGACCACACCCGCGCCCTGGCCATCGCCGGCGTCATGGGTGGCGAGCACAGCGGTGTGAATACCGAAAAAACCCGCGACCTGTTCCTGGAAAGCGCGTTCTTCGAGCCGATTTCCGTCGCCGGTAAAGCCCGCTCCTACGGCCTGCACACCGATGCCTCGCACCGCTATGAACGCGGCGTCGACTCGCAGCTGGCCCGCGAAGCCATGGAGCGCGCCACTCAGCTGCTGCTGGACATCGTTGGTGGCGAAGCCGGCCCGATCGTCGAAGCCGTCAGCGAACAGCACCTGCCGCAAGTGGCCCCTGTCACCCTGCGCGCCGAACGCATCACCCAGATGCTCGGCATGGAAATGGACCCAGCCCAGGTCGAGCAACTGCTCAACGCCCTGGAACTGACCACCACTCGCAACGGGGAAGGGCAGTGGACCGTCAACGTCCCGAGCCATCGCTTCGACATCAGCCTGGAAGTCGACCTGATCGAAGAACTGGCCCGCCTGTACGGCTACAACAACCTGCCGGTTCGCTACCCGCAAGCCCGCCTGGCCCCCCAGGGCAAGCCAGAGACTCGCGGTGACCTGCCGACCCTGCGTCGTCTGCTGGTTGCCCGCGGCTACCAGGAAGCCATCACCTACAGCTTCATCGACCCGAAACTGTTCGAACTGTTCAGCCCGGGCGTAGAGCCGCTGCTGTTGGCCAACCCCATCTCCAGCGACATGGCCGCCATGCGCGCGTCCCTGTGGCCGGGCCTGGTCAAGGCGCTGCAACACAACCTGAACCGCCAGCAAGACCGCGTGCGCCTGTTCGAAAGCGGCCTGCGCTTTGTCGGCCAGCTCGGTGACCTGCAGCAGCAGCCGATGATTGCCGGCGTAATCACTGGCAGCCGCCTGCCAGAAGGCTGGGCCAACGGCCGCGACGGCGTCGACTTCTTCGACGTCAAAGCCGACGTGGAAGCCCTGCTGGGCTACTCCGGTGCCCTGAGCGACTTCACCTTCAGCGCCGGCAAGCACCCAGCCCTGCACCCAGGCCAGACCGCCGCCATCGAGCGTGACGGCAAACTGGTCGGCTACCTCGGCGCCATCCACCCAGAGCTGGCCAAGGCCCTGGACCTGGACCGCCCGGTATTCCTGTTCGAGCTGGTGCTGGGCGACGTGGTCGAAGGCCGCCTGCCGAAGTTCAGCGAGCTGTCCAAGTTCCCGGAAACCCGTCGCGACCTGGCCTTGATCGCAGGGCGTGATGTAGCTTCTAGCGCGGTGCTTGAATTAATTCGTGACAATGCAGGCGAATGGCTCACAGACCTCAGGCTGTTTGATGTCTACCAAGGTAAAGGCATTGATCCTGATAGAAAAAGCCTTGCCGTCGGCTTGACCTGGCAGCATCCATCGCGCACTCTTAACGACGATGAGGTGAACACTACCCTGCAAAACATCCTCACCTCGCTCGAACAAAGGTTGAACACCACGTTAAGGAAATAACGGCATGGGTGCTCTGACGAAAGCTGAGATGGCCGAAAGGCTGTACGAGGAGCTGGGGCTTAACAAGCGTGAGGCCAAGGAATTGGTCGAGCTGTTTTTCGAAGAAATTCGGCACGCACTTGAAGAGAACGAGCAGGTGAAGCTGTCCGGTTTCGGCAACTTCGACCTTCGCGACAAACGCCAGCGGCCGGGCCGCAACCCCAAGACAGGGGAAGAGATCCCGATCACTGCACGGCGCGTCGTCACCTTTCGTCCAGGGCAGAAGTTGAAGGCCCGGGTTGAGGCCTATGCTGGAACCAAGCCATAACGACGAACTGCCCCCCATACCGGGCAAGCGCTACTTCACCATTGGTGAAGTGAGTGAGCTTTGTGCGGTTAAGCCGCACGTGCTGCGGTATTGGGAGCAGGAGTTCGACCAGCTTAACCCTGTGAAGCGGCGGGGCAACCGGCGGTATTACCAGCGCCAGGATGTGCTGATGATCCGCCAGATTCGTGCGCTGCTTTATGACCAGGGGTTCACCATTGGCGGGGCCCGGTTGAGGCTCTCCAGTGATGAGGCTAAGGATGAATCCAGCCAATACAAGCAACTGATTCGTCAGATGATTGTTGAGTTGGAGGATGTGTTGGTAGTGTTGAAGAAATGAGCTTGTTTGCTGGTAAGTGAAAATTCTTTGAGAAAAAGCTTTCATTTATCAGGAGGTTAGGGTAGATTCTTCATCGTTCTCAGCAGTATCGAGAATAGAGTCGGGGCGTAGCGCAGCCCGGTAGCGCACTTGCATGGGGTGCAAGGGGTCGAGTGTTCGAATCACTCCGTCCCGACCAATAATCCCAATGGGAAAGGCCAATGTTCCGAGCATTGGCCTTTTTCATTTGCGTGACTTTTGCGTGACTTCTCCGTTTTTCATGCCTTCCTCCTGGTCAGCATCGTGAGTACCGGCCCGCGCGAGTCGGTGGCCAATACCTTGTTTGCTGCATCAATCTTCTGACCAATCTCCGCTCCGGAGTAATGACGGGTCACGCTTCCGCTCTTGTGGCCAAGTAGCGACTTCCGATCTTCCAAACTCACAGCTGCTGCTTTCAGTCTACGTCCGAATGTATGCTTCAGGTCGTGAACCTTGATGGAAGCGAACCGGGTATTTCTTTCCGGCTTCGACCATGAACGCCGCAAGGTCGTGATGCCTTTGCTCATAGCGATGAAGGTGTCGCTGGTAGCGCTCTGAACCTCTAGCGGATACTTTTCTTCAGTATGACTTCGTCCTTGCCGCTAAAGCGGCTGACTTTGAAGGAGGAGGAGATGTTTAAATGAAAGGAAGGTTCTGCCAGCACATAGTTTGCGCCGAGCTCGAAATGATGAGGCTACAGGCGTAGCCTCGAATAAAGTGGGACGTTAGCGGAATACGCCGGACTCTTCTGCGCTTTCGAGCCTGTCTTCTCGAGGGTTCTTTTCAAAGCGCGCTACTTTTTTGTATATAAGGCGATCCTTTTCGTCGCTCTCCTTTGCGTCGTTGAAAACTTCAAGAGTATTGTCGTCAATGATTTTCACGTGCATTGACCCGGCGCTTTCATCGTCCCAGAGCTCCACGTACCCGACGCGCCCGCTTTGTCGCGCGTAAAGCTCATATGGAGCAGCTCGAACTTGCTCTTTGTCATAAATAAATCGCTGCATTCCGAAGTACAAGCCGTTGACGGCTCGATCACTGGTGACATTCGGTATGGGGTTCGGGATTGAAGTAATAATGAAGCCAGCCCCATTGTCAGCGGCCCACTTGTAACCCTCCATCACTTTCTCAAGGGCTTTAATTTGAGCGCCATATTCCCTGCTAGATCTATCCTGCGGTAGCTCCTGATACTGAAAATCCAGCCGGGCGAAAGCAGTGCTCGAGACGCCAAGGAGGCAGCTGAGCGCGATGGCAACTTTCAACGTCATTCCATTTTCCCCTGTTATTTGCGGCTGCATCAATGCGATGGCTTATTACCATTTTTGCTTGCTGAGGGGCCTTTTTCAATGCTTGACCACCCCGCCCATGTAGGCAGGGCTTAGCATACTTGGTCGCCATATCGTGGCAGTGGATAGAGGGGAGAGGGGTTACAGCGTAGGAGTACGGATGTGCTCCTTTCTGGGGTTTGCGCTGTGGCGCGAGGGGCTTGAGTTCCCTGACAACATTGGCAATTTGCCGATGGCGGAAATTACCCGCGAACAGTTCGAGCAGCGTTTCTACCATCGAGCGCTTGCCGGGCGTACACACGATGGCCTGCGCAATTACACCCATCAACTCGACGACTACCGTGATGGAGGTTCGCAGGCAGACGACGGAAAAGAGGCTTACGAGGCCATGATTGCCCCGGTGTTCGCCCTGACCTTGTCGTTGCTAGGGGCGCTGGTGCATATCGCCAAGAGCGCGTTGCTGGGTGTGCAGTTGAAGAGTGGTTGGCGCTTCAGGAGCCCTTTGTTCAAGGCATGTGCCATTGTAGCCGTGGTGCTGTTGGTACTGGCGCTGGGCAGGACTTTCATCAGTACCAGCCTGACGTCTCACCCCACTTACCAGGCCTGGACTGGCACTGCTGGCGAGCAGGGCAGCGGCACGCTGATGCTGGACACTATGATCAGGATGCAGACGCTTGCCTATCCGGTATTCAAAGTGCCCCTATCGATGATGGGTTACGTAGCCGCTGCGGCCAAGGATTGGAAGCGGCAGGCACCTGCTGTTCAGTAGTTTCTGCCACGCCTGCCCATCAGATGCCCAGGCAAAAAGAACTGCCACCGGCCTGGTTGGCCGAACTCGCGATTACTGCGCACCGACGCGGTGACTATTTTCATGTCGTGATCATTGTTGCTTGTTTGCGTTTGGATCGAAGTTGAATATCGTGCGCACAGCGACGTTATACATGCGCTCCATTTGGCGCTGGTTTTCCTCTGGATCACTCTCCGTGAACGGGTTGTTCTCATAGAACTTGAGAAACTCTGCGTACAACCGCAAGGCAGCTTTGGCATTGGCCCGATACGCAGGGGAATTATAAGCGGGCTTTTGTGTTGGCTTGAGCATCTCTTCTGGTATCACAGGTCGATTCAGATCGACGAACAAGCGTTTGATAGGGTCTGTTCCCTTCTTTTCCGCCACCTTGACCTCTGGCTCAGCTGCTTGTACGGGAGCGACTCGCACGGCAGCGCAGGTTTCCGGGTGATGATTTGAAACCATCCGGTAGGTCTGGGCCTTCAGCGCTACCTTGTACTTTGCACGACACCCGACACAGGTGCGCTCAAAAACAATATTGGAAAAATACTCCGCAGCCACTCGGGCAAACCTCTGGTCTGACACCCCCTCCCCGTAAGGCACCGGGTACCTGAGCACAGAATCCAGGAAAGATACGTCGCCCTGCACGCAAGCATCCGCCACCCGATTACCCAGTTCTTCGGCCAATTCTGCGTACAACGCCACACGATAGGCCTCGACCGAGGCCTTGCTTGTGGGGTTGTAGTCGTTATGAGGGCCTTCATCAAGAGAAAGTCGGTCGAAAAATGCCCGGCACTCCAACACCGAGGCATAGGCTGCATCGTAGTACCGCCCGCGCCGCCTTTGAGTACCAGGTACGAGCTCGCGGGTGCGAATCGCCACAATTCGGTCTGCGAGGTAACTGGTGAATTCGTTGTAGTTCATAGCACATCCTTGAGAGTGAGCTCAGGTTGACAAGAGCCTGATGCAGCGCCGCAAATTGGTTTATAACACTTTTGCCGTTTCAGCTTTGGGCTTCAGCGTTTTGTTCAGGGGCGAATTCATCTAACCCCGCCGCCACCCCGAAATGCCAATCAAATGTTTCCGTAGCACCTGCGCAATAGGGTGGATTTGCCTTGCTGCGCCTTCCCACTCGAAATACTACTTTAGGGATAGGCTCCGATTACACACAGAAATCCGAATACCCCAATTTGGAATGCCTCGAGAACTTCACCGAGCAGCGCATCCCGCTCGCCCAGCTGGGCGAGTGTCGTTTCGGCCACGCATCGTTGGACCTGTCCACGGTAATTGATGGTTGCTTGGATAATGAGATCCAGCCGTACACAGGGCTGAATGATGGCAATTGGAGCTTGGATGGAGTATTACAAGGCACCGGCACGGAGCCGGGTCAAAAAGGAATTTGCAATGCAACAGACCGCCGTAGGGCCATTCGACATCACGCTGAATCCGCAACCCTTGAGCCGTGCTACTGAGAAATCTGGCCTCGGTCGATTGTCTTTGGACAAGCAGTTCAAGGGTGACCTGGACGCCACCAGTCAAGGTGAGATGTTGTCCTTTCGCAGCAGCGTTCCAGGTTCTGCAGGTTACGTTGCCATGGAAACTGTGCAGGGAACCTTGCACGGTCGCAGCGGTAGTTTCGTACTTCAACACAGTTCGACCATGAGCCGTGGGGCGCCCGTTCAGTCCATCACCGTCGTACCTGACTCAGGCACTGACGCGCTTTCTGGGCTAACAGGTAGCATGGTGATCACGATCACCGACGGGCATCACTCATACAAGTTTGAGTACATGCTACCCGATCAAAGCTGATTTGCATTTGCAGTCGTTCTGCGATGAAGCAGTTTTGGCTTCACGGCTTGCCGTGACCGGTAAAGGAGCAGAGACGTGGGAATTAGCAATGTGTTCGTTCGCCCTATAGCTGCACGTGATTGGCCGTTATATCGGGATATGCGCTTGAGGGCTCTGCAAGACTCACCCGCTGCCTTCGCAAGTACCTACGCTTCTGAAGTGACCAGAAGTGATGACGATTGGGCGGCCCGTATCTCGGCTGTCGCAGCTTCGAAATACGCACAGGCGTTTTTGGCTTTTCAGCACGCAGAGCCTTGTGGTTTGGTGTGGTGTAAATCTTCAGAAGCGGCGTCAGGAGTCGTCGAGATTTTCCAGATGTGGGTGGAACCTGCCGTGCGAGGGGTCGGAGTCGGCCGGTCTCTGCTAGCAGAAGCTATTGCTTGGGCTGAAAGTCGCGGGGCGCAAACTGTCAGGTTAGGTGTGACGATCGCAGACTCCCCGGCGATGAGCTTGTACAGAAAAAGCGGATTTTGTGACAGCGGCTTACCAGAGCCTTTGCGAGAAGGTTCTATGTTGATGTCCCAGGCGATGGACCTGAATCTAGGATCACGTATTTAAGTCGGCCCCAATAGCTTAACTAACTTTAGGGTGAGCTCGGTCCCGCAGGGGCCCCGACTGCTATTTCCCGAGCGACCCAACTTTTGAACGCCTCCGCTACCGGCGAGGGGTGCATCATGCCTGATTGAGCCAGCACCACTTTTTGCGGTGATACGGCTTCCAGCAATGGCCGGCACAACAGCGGTGTGCCGTCATAACAGTGATCCCCAGCAGGCCGGGTGCATGAAAGCGCAACCCCATAGCCATGGGCGACCAGGCCACGTTGCATCTCGAAGGTCTGGGTATATTGCTGTGTACGCGGTTGCAGGTTATGCGCCCAAAACAGTGAAAGGAAATACTCGCGGGTTTGCGCGATATCCTCAAGAATCAAACACTCTTGCGCCAGTTCATGCAGCGGTATCGCGGCCAGGTGGGCGAGCCGATGGTCAGTGGCGATGAGCGCGTAGGGTTTCAATTCGGCCAACACCTGACGCGGCAGCGAGGGATCGAGGCCTATGTCATAGGTAAGCGCAAGCTCGGCTTTACCGGCGCTCAGATGGCGGTGCACGCCTGCCAGGTCGGTCTCGAACAGTGTTACCTCGACTTCGGGATACTGCTTGCGAAAGCTCGACAGCAGCCTGGGCGCGTAATAAGGGCCCAAGTCTTGAAAGCAGATAAGCGACAAGTTGCCGCGAAGTGAGCCTTGCACCGTATCCGCTTTTTGATTCATGGCGATGGCCATGCCAATGATATCGCGTGCCTGGGCGAGCAAGCGCGTGCCCGCTGAGGTCAGCTCCAGCCCACGGCTGACCTGGCGCCGGAACAGCCGCTCATTCAGCGCCTCTTCAAGCTGAGCAATGGCAACCGACACCGAGGGCTGTGAAACGTGCCGGGCTCTCGCTGCAGCGCTGATGCTGCCATGTTCGGCCACGGCCACGAAGTACTCGAGCTGCCTTAAAGAGAACCCTATCATTTTTTCCTATACTCAAAATTAGGAAATATATTCTTTTCCTATTGGTGCCAAAAAGCAATACTCGCTGTGCACCTTGCTTATTTCTCTTGAAAACTTGCGTGCGCCTGCCCCAATAAAAAGACTAAAGGGTGCTTTATGAATCAATACGCAGAATTCCAACTGAGCGATGAAACCATCGAGGCTTTTCAGCGTGACGGTGCTGTTTGCGTGCGTAACTTGTTTACGCCGGAAGAAGTTGCACTGCTCGAATCCGGCATTGAACAGAACTTGAAAACCCCAAGCGAGCGCGCCAAGGTGGCGAGTCGTCCTGATGACCCCGGTTGGTTCTTTGAAGACTTCTGTAATTGGGGCGATATCACTGCCTATCGTCAGTTCATCTTCGAGAGCCGGGTAGGGGGTGTTGCAGCTCAACTCATGAACAGCGAGACAGCCCGGCTTTATCACGATCACCTGCTGGTCAAGGAGCCTAATACGCGCCAGCGGACGCCCTGGCATCAGGACCAGCCCTATTACAACATCGATGGGCGCCAGAACTGCAGCATGTGGATGCCAATCGACCCTGTTGCGAGGGAGTCCACCCTCGAATTCGTGGGGGGCTCGCACCTGGGGCCGTGGCTGATGCCGCGCAGCTTTCTCGACAGCCAGGCGCAATGGTTCCCGGAAGGCAGCCTGGCTGACTTGCCGGACATCGAGGCCGATCGCAGTGCCTGGAACATTCTCGGCTGGGAACTCTCCCCAGGCGATGCCGTGTTCTTCCACATGCTGACCTTGCATGCCTCTGGAGGTGTCGGGGGCAATCGTCGGCGTCGTGCCTTCTCGGTGCGTTTCCTGGGTGACGACATTACTCATGCACCGCGCCAGTGGAAAACGTCGCCACAGTTTCCCGGGCTGGAAACGCAACTGGCCAGCGGCGCCAAGATGAACCATGAACTGTTCCCGGTGCTGTGGCCACGGGCTTGATGATTGAAATACTGCGTGCCTGATAAAACCGCGCAACCTGTGCGTTGTGCGGACCTGATAATAAAATCAAGAAGGTATCTATGAACGCTCAATCTTCACACCAGCTGAAGCGGGGTCTGTCTACCCGACATATTCGTTTCATGGCGTTAGGCTCCGCTATTGGCACCGGGCTGTTCTACGGTTCGGCATCGGCAATAAAACTGGCAGGCCCTTCTGTTTTACTTGCCTACCTCATAGGCGGTGCAGCCATTTACATGATGATGCGCGCCCTCGGCGAAATGGCGGTTCATAACCCGGTATCTGGCTCGTTCGGACACTATGCCAGCCAGTATCTAGGTCGTTACTTTGGTTTTCTGACGGGTTGGAGCTACGCGTTCTCGATGTTGGTGGTGTGCCTGGCGGATGTGACCGCGTTTGGTGTCTACATGGGGCTGTGGTTCCCTGAAACACCCGCCTGGATCTGGGTGCTCGGGATCGTCTTCTTTATCGGGGCGCTGAACCTGTGTAGCGTGAAAGTGTTCGGCGAAATGGAGTTTTGGCTGTCGTTGCTGAAGGTGACCGCTATCGTTGCCATGATTGTGGCAGGCGGGGCTGTACTGCTGCTGGGCATCCAGTTGAATGACGATGCGGGCACGGTTGCCGGTATCTCGAACCTGTGGAGCCACGGCGGGTTCTTCCCCAATGGCATCGGTGGGATGATTGCTTCCTTCACTGTCGTCATGTTCGCCTTTGGCGGGGTCGAAATGATCGGCATCACGGCAGGCGAAGCAAGGGACCCAAAGCGCGTGCTGCCAAAGGCGATCAATTCAGTGCCGTTGCGCATCCTCTTGTTCTATATCCTCACCCTGTTGGTACTTATGTCCATTTACCCTTGGACCGGTATTGGCAGCCACGGCAGCCCGTTCGTACAGATCTTCAGTGGCCTGGGCATCAGTTCCGCGGCCACCGTGTTGAACATCGTGGTCATTTCCGCTGCTGTTTCAGCGATCAATAGCGACATTTTCAGTGCCGGGCGCATGATGTACGGCATGGCGCAAAACGGCCAGGCGCCTGCCGGCTTCGCCTCACTGTCGCGTTTCGGCGTGCCGTGGATGACGGTTGCTGTCATGGGTGTCGCACTGCTACTGGGCGTGGTATTGAACTACTTGGTGCCAGAAGGCTTGTTCCTGGTGCTTGCCGCAGTCGTCACCTTCTCCATTGTCTGGGTCTGGTTGATGATTCTGCTGTCGCAAGTGGCCATGCGGCGTGGCATGAGCAAGGAGGAGGTTGCTGCACTGGATTATCGAGTGCCACTGTGGCCAGTAGGGCCCGCTTGCGCGATTGCTTTCATGGTCTTCATTTTTGGCGTTCTTGGTTGGTTCCCAGCCAGCCGCACGGCCATGTACGTCGGGGTAGGCTGGTTGATCCTGCTATCCCTGGGCTATTGGCTTTGGGGCGTGCGTACACCACGCCCGGTGTCTGCCAGCGCTTAGGTGTTGAACCGCTTGCGTCCCGGCAATGGAATGCCGAGATGCCGCGAGCGATGGTGCAGTGTGTGGACCGTTAGAGGGTGGCCACAGGCGACAGATGGCATATGCTGAACACATTGTCCGCCCCAAGGAGCTTCACATGGCCTGGTCCGCCACCCAGTATTCCCTGTTCGAAGACGAACGCACCCGCGCCGTACGCGACCTGCTTGCCGCCATCCCGTCACGCCCGGTGCGCCACGCCACCGACCTGGGCTGCGGCCCTGGCAACTCCACCGAAGTGCTGCTGCAGCGTTACCCCGACGCTCAGGTGACAGCGCTGGACAGCGACCCAGACATGATCGACAAGGCTCGCGAGCGCAAGCGGCTGTGCATCCCGCGGGTACGCACGGTCATCGCCGACATTGCCGGCTGGACGGCCCCCGAGCCGCAGGACCTGATCCTGGCCAATGCCTCGCTGCAATGGCTGCCCGACCACGCCTCGCTGTATCCGCACCTGGTGCGCCAGTTGAGCGAAGGCGCCAGCCTGGCCGTGCAGACGCCAGATAATCTCGACGAACCGGCCCACCGGCAGTTGCGCGAAATCGCCAGCCAAGGCCCCTGGGCGGCCAAGTTCGCTGACTTCCAACTGCCGCCACGGCACAGCGCGGCGTTCTACTACGACCTGCTGAGCCCGCTGTGCGCGCGGGTGGACGTGTGGCGTACCACCTATCACCATCCGTTGGCCGGCGGCGCCGAGGCGGTGGTGGAATGGTTCAAGGGATCGGCATTGCGGCCTTACCTGGCCAGGCTTGATGAGCAGGAGCAGGTCGACTTCCTGCAGATGTACCTGCAGGCCCTGCAGCGCGACTACCCGCCGGCCACCGATGGCAAGGTGCTGTTGCCGTTCCCGCGGTTGTTCGTGATCGCTACCCGCTAGGGTGGCGCCAGCGCCAGGCCACGTAGCTGTAGATGCACAGGTTGAGCAGCAGCACGATGCTGCCCAACAGCAGTTGCACGTGCGGGGTCAGCCCGGTGGGGTAGATCAGCGGCCAGATGTAGTGCTCGACGAAACCGCCTTGGTAGCCTGCGTCACCGGCGGCACTGCGCATGCGGTTTTCCCAGCCGGTGAGCGGGCAGCCCAGGTGCAGGCATTCCACCGCCAGGCCCCAGGCCAGGGCCGGCAGGTGGATGAGCAGGGCAGGGCGCCACCTGAGCACCAGCAAACCGCCGAACAGCACCAGCAGGATGAAGACCAGGTGTAGCAGCACCAGGGTGTCGGCGGCCAGGCGGTAGAGCATGGGCGTGGGTTTGTGGGCTGAGGTTATCCCAGCATAGTCGGGTTGCCTGCACTGGCCTCTTCTTCAACCATCTGCAAGAAGGTCGCCACCACGCGTCGTGTGCGCTGCTCGCTCAAGCACACCAACGTCTCGGTCAAATGCCGCTGACAATCCACAATCGGCAACGCACACACTCGCGCATCAGCGCCAAATTCCGCCGCCGACACCACCCCCACGCCAATCCCCACCACCACCGCCTCACGCGCCGCTTCCCGGCCCTCCACCTGGATCGCCGGACGAATCCGCAGCCCCGCCCGTTGCATCTCTTCCTCCAGTGTCTGGCGCGTCACTGAACCAGGCTCACGCAGCACAAGTGGCATGTCATCGAGGTCAGCCAGGCTGATCGACCCACGGCTGGCCCATGGGTGGTTGTGCGAAACAAACGCCACCATCGGGTCGCGGCGCAGCGGTAGGCAATGCAGGCGCTCATCGTCGACATCCCGGCCCAGCAAGGCCAGGTCGGCCTGGTAGCTGAACAACCGGGCCAGCGATTCGTCAGTATTGCCGGTCTCGATTTTCACCTGAATACCTGGGTAACGCTGGCAGAACCGGGCGATCTGCGGCAGCACGTGCACCGGCGCATCCACCGCCAGCACCAGGCTGCCGGTGTGCAGCGCGCGCGAGTCCTGCAGCAGGTCATGGGCTTCGGCCTCGCAGGCGAACAGGCGCTGGCTGATGCCCAGCAGGCGCTCGCCCAGGTCGGTGAGCTGTACCGAGCGCTTGTTGCGGTGGAACAGCAAAACGCCGAAGCGCTCCTCCAGTTTGCGCACCTGGTCCGATACCGCAGGCTGGGTAAGAAACAGCTTTTCCGCTGCACGGGTAAAGCTGCCGTGTACGGCCACCGCGTGGAAAGCCTTGAGTTGTGCGTGGGAAACCGACATGACGACCTCAGTAACAAGCTGGGCTTATGTGTGTAATACGATAAATCGATTTTATTTATCTTAGCGCAACTGTTTCCATGCATGTCAGCCCGACGCTGGCACCACGAATGCCGCCAGGGCCATGGTGCCCACACGGTGCCATCTGACCCGATGACAGCTTTGTCATCGCTGTGCGTAACACAAGAACAAGACAGGCGTTTCTTCACATTCTGCCGGCACACTTGAGCAAGAGGTCAGACTCACATGAATCAATCCCTAGCCGCGTTCAAACGCTGGCGCATCCAGATTTTCGCTATCACCTGGCTGGCCTACGCCGCCTTCTACTTCACCCGCAAAGCCTTCTCGGTGGCCAAGCTGGGCATCGCCGAAGACCCAAGCTTCATGCTCGACAAGGCCGCCATGGCCAACCTCGACGCCATCTACCTGGCCGCCTATGCCGTAGGCCAGTTCACCTGGGGCATGCTTGCCGACCGCTTCGGCCCACGCGTGGTGGTACTCGGTGGGTTGCTGATTTCTGCGGCGGCGGCGGTGGTGATGGGCAGTTACGCCACCTTCCCGATCTTCGCCACCTGCATGCTGGTGCAGGGCCTGGCGCAGTCCACCGGTTGGGCAGGGTTATGCAAGAACATCGGCAGCTTCTTCCCGGCCTCGCAGCGCGGGCGGGTGCTGGGGCTGTGGAGTTCCTGCTATGCCTTCGGCGGCCTGGTGGCCTCGCCATTCGCCGGCTGGTGGGCCTATACCCTGGTCGGCACCTGGCATGCGGCGTTCTTCTCCAGCGCAGCCGTGGTGGCGCTGGTGGCGGTGCTGTTCTTCTTCTTGCAGCGCAACAAACCTGAAGACGTCGGCCTGCCGGCGGTGGAGCCCGAGCCGCAGAGCATGGCCCCCGCCGACAACCTGTGCAGTGTGTGGGCGCCACTGAGGGAGATCATGCGCAACCGCACGGTGTTGACCCTGGGCCTGGCGTACTTCCTGCTCAAGCCTGCGCGCTACGCCATCCTGCTGTGGGGCCCGGTGATCGTCTTCGAGCAGATGCCCTCGGTGGGCAAGGTGGGCGCGGCAATCATCCCGACCGCCTTCGAGCTGGCCGGGCTGCTTGGCCCGATCATGATCGGCCTGGCCTCCGACAAACTGTTCGGCGCCCGGCGCATGCCGGCCTGCGTGATCAGCCTGGTGCTGCTGACCGTGACCCTGGCGGCGTTCATGGCGGCCATGCACACCGGCAGTGTGATCCTGGTGGTGGCTTTGCTGTTTGTCATGGGCCTGACCCTGTACGGGCCGGACTCGATGATCAGCGGCGCGGCGGCCATCGACTTCGGCACCGCCAAGGCCGGCGCCACCGCGGCCGGCTTCGTCAATGGCTGCGGTTCGGTGGGGGCGGTGTTGGGCGGGCTGCTGCCGGGTTACTTCGACGGCGTCACGGTGTTCATCGTGTTCGCCGGCTGTGCACTGTTCTCCGCGCTGGTGTTGCTGCCGCATTGGAACAGCCGCCCAGCCACCAGCGCGCAAAGCAATGACGTGGCACCGAACACCAGCATGGCAATCAAGCCACTGCGTACCTAAAGGAAAGCGAGCGAATGAGACCCTTCTGGCTGCAACAGGCCCTGGAATCGACGCAGGAGGCGGTGTGCCCGCCACTGCAAGGCGATGCCCGTTGCGATGTGTGCATCGTGGGCGGCGGCTACACCGGCCTATGGACGGCACTGATGCTCAAGGAGGCGGTGCCGGCCCTGGATATCGTGTTGATCGAGGCCGACATCTGCGGCGCCGGTGCCAGTGGCCGCAATGGTGGTTGCGCCTTGTCCTGGTCGGCCAAGTACTTCACCCTCGAACGCTTGTTCGGGGTGGCCGAGGCGGTACGCCTGGTGCGTGAGTCGGAGCGCAGCATCGGCGACATTGGCGCGTTCTGCGCAGCCAATGGCATCGACTGCGACTACCGCCTGGACGGCACGCTGTACACGGCCACCAATGCAGCCCAGGTGGGTGCCACCGATGCCGTCATCGCCGCGCTGGAACAAAAGGGTATCAACTCGTTCCGCCGCCTGCCGCTGGAGCAGGTGCAGCGCCTGGCAGGTTCTGCGCGGCATCTGGAAGGCTGGTTCTCGCCGGCCGCCGCCACCGTGCAGCCGGGCAAGCTGGTGCGTGGCTTGCGCCGGGTGGCCTTGCAGCGTGGCGTGCGTATCTTTGAGGGTACCGCCATGACTGGCCTGGAGCATGGCGCCCCGGTGCAGGTGCGCACGGCCCATGGCACGCTGCGCGCCGACCGCGTGGTGTTGGGCCTCAATGCCTGGATGGCGCGGGCCTTCCCGCAGTTCGAGCGCAGCGTGGCGATTGTCTCCAGCGACATGGTGATTACCGAACCGTGCCCCGAGCTGTTGAGCCAGATCGGCCTGGACAGCGGTATCAGCGTGCTCGACTCGCGTATTTTCGTGCACTACTACCACAACACCGCCGATGGCCGGCTGATGCTCGGCAAGGGCGGCAACACGTTCGCCTACGGCGGGCGCATGTTGCCGGTGTTCGACCAGCCGTCGCCGTACCGCCCCTTGCTGCGCGAAAGCCTTGGCGGGTTTTTCCCGGCCTTGGCCGAGGTGCCACTGGCGGCCAGCTGGAACGGGCCGTCGGACCGCTCGGTGACCGGTTTGCCGTTCTTTGGTCGCTTGGACGGGCAGGGCAACGTGTTCTACGGCTTTGGTTACTCCGGCAGCGGCGTTGGCCCGTGCCATATGGGCGGGCAGATTCTTTCGTCGCTGGCGCTGGGGCTGGACAACCCGTGGACCCGCTCGCCACTGGTCAAAGGGCCGCTGGGCCTGTTCCCGCCCGAGCCGATCCGCTACCTGGGCTCACTGCTGGTGCGCAATGCCATTCGCCGCAAGGAGCACGCCGAAGATCGCGGTTTGCGCCCGCGCCGGTTGGATGTGCGGTTGGCGCGGTTTGCGGCGGCGGCGGGCAAGGCCGATAAAGGCTGATGAGATTTCTTGTCGATCCCATGCCTGAGGGCGTATAAAATGCACCCACTTTTGGCCGGTCGCTTCCTGAACCGGTCGCTGAAACAAGAGAGTCGACATGGGCGCACAGTGGAAAGCCAAACATAGAGAAACAGCAGCCAATGCCAAAGGCAAGATCATGGGCAAGCTGTCCAAGGAAATCCAGATCGCTGCCAAGTCGGGTGCCGATCCCGACATGAACCCGCGCCTGCGCCTGGCCATCGTGCAAGCCAAGAAGGCTTCGATGACCCGCGAGACCCTGGACCGGGCAATTCGCAAGGGTGCTGGCCTGGACGGCGATGCCGTGCAGTACCATGCGGTGAGCTATGAAGGCTTCGCACCGCATCAGGTACCGCTGATCGTCGAGTGCCTGACCGACAACATCAACCGTACCGTCGCGCAAATCCGTGTGCTGTTCCGCAAGGGCCAACTGGGCGCCAGCGGTTCGGTAGCGTGGGACTTCAACCATGTAGGCCTGATCGAAGCCACCCCTGCAAGCGCTGACGCTGATCCGGAAATGGCCGCCATCGAAGCCGGTGCCCAGGACTTCGAGGAAGGTGAAGAAGAGGGCTCGACCCTGTTCATCACCGACACCACCGACCTGGACGCAGTGCAGAAGGCGCTGCCGGAACAGGGCTTCACCGTCACCTCGGCAAAAATCGGCTACACCCCGAAAAACCCGGTAAGCGCAGCCAGCCTGAGTGCTGAAGCACTGGCTGAGGTTGAAGCGTTCCTCGAGGCGATCGACGAGAACGATGACGTGCAGAACGTGTACGTTGGTCTGACTGACTGATCTGCGTAACGGGGCCGCTTTACGGCCCATCGCGACACAAGGCCGCTCCCACACAGGTTATGCATTCCCCTGTGGGGGCGGCCTTGTGTCGCGAAACGAGGGCAAAGCCCTCGCCTGCGGTCTGGAGCCGAACCCTCGATGAACCCCACCTTCGCCTCCCTAAGCCTCGCCCACCTGCGTACCCTCGACCACCTGCTGCAGCTGAAAAACCTCAGCCACGCTGCCGAGCGCCTGGGTGTCAGCCAGTCGGCCCTGAGCCGGCAGCTAGCCCACCTGCGCGAAGCCTTCGACGACCCGTTACTGGTGCGCCAAGGCCGCGGCTACGTACTCAGCGAACACGCCGAAGCGCTGGTTGAACCGCTGCGCCAGGTCCTCGAAGAACTTCACGCTCTGCGCCAGCCCGCAGTGTTCGACCCGGCACGCTGCGAGCGGCGCTTCTGCCTGGCGGCCTCTGACTATGTAGCCGAACACATGCTGCCGTTGCTGGTGGCGGCGCTGGAGCGTGAAGCACCAGGCGTATCGCTGGAGTACCGCACTTGGCAGGCTGGCCAGTATGCCTTGCTGGCCAGTGGCGAAATCGACCTGGCTACCACCTTGTTCGACGAGTCGCCACCCAACCTGCATGGGCGCTTGCTGGGTGAAGACCGCGCCGTGTGCCTGATGCGCCACGACCACCCGCTGGCAGCGCATGCTGCACTCAGCCAGGCCGACTACCTGGCGCACAAGCATGTGCGCATTTCCGGCGGTGGCGACAAGGACAGCTTCATCGACCGCCACCTGCGTGCACAGGGGGTGCAGCGACGGGTCAGCCTGGAAGTGCCGTTCTTTTCCGCCACCGTTAAAGTCATTGCCAACAGCCAGGCCGTGGCCACGGTTCCCGAGCACATCGCCCGGCAGTTATGCCGTTTGCATGACCTGGCCTGGCGGCCGCTTGGCTTCATCGACCACAGCCAGCGCTACTGGGTGGTGTGGCACCAAAGGCTGCAGGCTTCGGCCGAGCACCGCTGGTTCCGCAACCGCGTGTTCGAGCTGTGGCGCCAGTCGCAGTTCGGCGTGCAAGGCGGGCATGCGGGTTCGCCATAGCAGGTATGCACAACGTGGGGTTATTCGGTTGGGCACGGGTGCCTAGACTGGGTGGCAGTGGATCACCCAAAGGAGCCCCCACGTGACCCCCGAACAATTCCGCCAATACGGCCACCAACTGATCGACCTGATCGCCGACTATCGCCAAACCGTCGGCGAACGCCCGGTCATGGCCCAGGTCGAACCTGGCTACCTCAAGGCCGCTTTGCCCGCAGCCGCGCCCCAGCAAGGCGAACCCTTCGAGGCCATCCTCGACGACGTCAACCAGCTGGTGATGCCTGGCCTGTCTCATTGGCAGCACCCGGATTTCTACGGTTACTTTCCCTCCAACGGCACCCTGTCCTCGGTACTGGGGGACTTCCTCAGCACCGGCCTGGGTGTGCTGGGCCTGTCATGGCAATCCAGCCCGGCCCTGAGCGAACTGGAAGAAACCACCCTCGACTGGCTGCGCCAACTGCTTGGCTTGTCTGGACAATGGAGCGGGGTCATCCAGGACACCGCTTCGACCAGCACGCTGGTAGCGCTTATCAGCGCCCGTGAACGCGCCACCGATTACGCCTTGGTACGCGGTGGCCTGCAGGCTGAAGCCAAGCCTTTGATCGTGTATGTCAGCGCCCATGCCCACAGCTCGGTGGACAAGGCCGCGCTGCTGGCCGGTTTTGGCCGCGACAACATCCGGCTTATCCCCACTGACGAGCGTTACGCGCTGCGCCCCGAGGCGTTGCAGGCGGCGATCGAGCAAGACCTGGCCGCCGGTAACCAGCCATGCGCCGTAGTTGCCACCACCGGCACCACGACGACCACTGCCCTCGACCCGTTGCGCCCGATCGGCGAAATTGCCCAGGCCCATGGCCTGTGGCTGCATGTTGACTCGGCCATGGCAGGTTCGGCGATGATTCTGCCCGAGTGCCGCTGGATGTGGGACGGCATCGAGTTGGCCGACTCGGTGGTGGTCAATGCCCACAAGTGGCTGGGTGTGGCCTTCGATTGCTCGATCTATTACGTCCGTGACCCGCAGCACCTGATCCGGGTCATGAGCACCAACCCCAGCTACCTGCAGTCGTCGGTCGACGGCGAGGTGAAGAACCTGCGTGACTGGGGGATCCCGTTGGGCCGTCGGTTCCGCGCCCTGAAGCTGTGGTTCATGCTGCGCAGCGAGGGCGTTGACGCGTTGCAGGCGCGGCTGCGGCGTGACCTGGACAATGCCCAGTGGTTGGCAGGGCAGGTGGGGGCTAAAGCAGAGTGGGAAGTGCTGGCGCCGGTGCAATTGCAGACCTTGTGCATTCGCCATCGGCCGGCGGGGCTGGAAGGGGAAGCGCTGGATGCGCATACCAAGGGTTGGGCCGAGCGGTTGAATGCGTCTGGGGATGCGTATGTGACGCCGGCGACGCTGGATGGGCGGTGGATGGTGCGGGTGTCGGTTGGTGCGTTGCCGACTGAGCGGGGGGATGTCGAGCGGCTCTGGGCGCGCTTGCAGGAAGTGGTTGAAGGCTGACAATGCCGGGGCCGCAATGCGGCCCCGGCGGTCTATCAGTGGCTCACTGCCTGAAAGCTGCCTTTACGGCTAGCTTCATACGCTTCCTTCTCCATCGGCTTGGCCGCTGGGTTACCCAGGTCTTCCATCGCCAGGCGGTGGGTTTCCGGGGCAATGTAGGCCGCCAAGGCGCACACGCAGGTGATGAAGAACGCCAGGCTACCGACTACCAGCGGGATATTGTCCGAGCCAGGCGGGGCAACCAGTGCGAACAGCGCCGGCAGCATGGCAGTCAGCATGGTGCCGATGTTCTGCGCGATGGCCATGGCCGAAACGCGGTAGCGGGTGTGGAACAGTTCTGGGTAGAAGCTTGGGAACACCGCGTTGTAACCCTGATACACCATGCCCCACATCACGATCGAGGCGGCGAACGCCATTGGCACGTTCTGGATGCTGATTGCATACAGGTAGACGAAGGCCAGCAGACCAGAGCCCAGGCAGCCGGCGATCATGGTCGGGCGACGGCCGATCTTGTCCGACAAGTTACCCACGAACGGGATCACCAGCACCGCGACGATGTTGCCCACTACCGGGATCCACAGGTACACGCTCTTGTCGAAACCGATGCCATACGCCGGCTGCACCGCGTAGGCGGCACCGAAGATGGTGGCCACGACCGGGATCACGTTCATCAGCGCCATGAACATCACCAGCACCATGTGCTTCCAGCTGTGGCGGAAAGCTTCGCTGATTGGCGACTTGGCAACCTTGTCCTGTTTCTCTTCTTTCACGAACGCCGGGGTTTCGTGCACTTCCTTACGGATGATGAAGCCGGCAATCAGCACGATGGCGCTCATCAGGAACGGAATGCGCCAGCCCCATTCGGTGAAGGCTTCGCTAGGCATGAAGTAAGCCAGTGGCAGGAACACCGCCGCCGCCAGTACTTGGCCCGCTTGCACGCCCTGCAGGGTGAAGCTGGCGTAATAACCTCTTCGGCCGAATGGCGCGTGCTCCATGATCATGGAACTGGCCCCGGAGATTTCCCCGGCCACGGCAAAGCCCTGGATCAGGCGCAGTACCACCAGCAAGGCCGGTGCGAGGTAACCGATGTCGTGGTAGGTGGGCAGCAGGCCTACGGCCATGGTCGACAGGCCCATCAGGAACATGCACAGCAGCAGGACGTTCTTGCGGCCGCGGGTATCACCCCAGTGGCCCAACACGAAGGCGCCGACCGGGCGCGCCAGGTAGCCCACGCCGTACGTGGCCAACGAGGCGATGATGGCCATTTTCGGGTCGGTATTGGGGAAGAAGATCTGCGGGAAAATCAACGCAGCGGCCTGGGCATAGATGAAGAAGTCGTAGTACTCGAGTGCCGAGCCTATCCATCCACTGGCGGTCGCTTTCTTTGCTTGCGAGCTGGAGTGAGCCATCGTTGTCTCCGTTGTTATTGTTGTTTGCGCAGGTTCCGCCAGAGGTTATGCCAAGGCAGGAGGCAACGGTCGGTGTACCTGCATCTGTGGTTCATGTTGACCACGGGCCAGCGGTCTAGCAATTCGCCAAAACGGGTTTTGTGCGATAATCGAACGCAAAACTAACCATTCCGTACAAATGAATTGAAGCGAGGACTTTACCTGCGAATAATCGATCGTGCCATAAACTGTGCCCGTGGTTTCTACCTGACCGGCACCGTAATTTTCTAACAACAAGGAACTCCCGCCATGCAGCGTTCGATCGCTACCGTGTCCTTGAGCGGCACCCTGCCGGAAAAGCTCGAAGCCATCGCCGCCGCCGGTTTTGACGGCGTCGAGATCTTCGAAAACGACTTGCTCTATTACGCTGGCAGCCCGCGCCAGGTGCGTCAGATGTGTGCCGACCTGGGCATTGCCATCACCTTGTTCCAGCCGTTTCGTGATTTTGAAGGTTGCCGCCGCGACCGCCTGCAGAAAAACCTCGACCGCGCCGAGCGCAAGTTCGACCTGATGCAGGAGCTGGGTACCGACTTGGTGCTGGTGTGCAGCAACGTCCAGGCCGATGCCCTGGGTGATGAGCAACTGCTGGTCGACGACTTGCGTCTGTTGGCCGAGCATGCCGGCAAGCGCGGCCTGCGCATTGGTTACGAAGCCCTGGCGTGGGGCCGCCACGTCAACACCTATCAGCAAGTCTGGAACCTGGTGCGCCAGGCTGACCACCCGGCCCTCGGGGTGATCCTTGACAGCTTCCACACCTTGTCGCTGAAGGGCGACCCAAGCGCGATCCGCGACATCCCAGGCGACAAGATCTTCTTCGTGCAAATGGCCGACGCGCCGATCCTGGCCATGGATGTGCTGGAGTGGAGCCGCCATTTCCGCTGCTTCCCAGGGCAGGGCGAAATGGATATGGCCGGCTTCCTCGCGCCGATCCTTGCCACGGGGTACCGTGGGCCGCTGTCGCTGGAAATTTTCAACGACGGCTTCCGCGCCGCGCCGACCCGGCAGAATGCCGCCGACGGTTTGCGTTCGCTGCTGTACCTCGAAGAACAGACCCGCTTGCGCTTGGAGCAGGAACACACGCCGATCGAACCTGGCGTGCTGTTCACCCCGCCGGCGGCCAGCGCCTATGATGGGGTGGAGTTCCTCGAGTTCGCGGTCGACGAAGCCGTCGGCGCGCGCCTGAGCAACTGGCTAAAGCGCCTGGGCTTTGCCGAAGCCGGCAAGCACCGCAGCAAGGACGTTCAACTGTTGCGCCAGGGCGATATCAACATTGTCCTGAACGCCGAACCGTATTCCTTCGGCCACAACTTCTTCGAGGCCCACGGCCCGTCGCTGTGCGCCACCGCGTTGCGGGTCAAGGATCCGCAAGCCGCCTTGAAACGCGCCACCGCCTTCCGTGGCCAGCCGTTCCGTGGCCTGGTCGGCCCCAACGAGTGCGAAGTACCCGCGGTACGTGCACCGGACGGCAGCCTGCTGTACCTGGTGGAGCAGGGCACTGCTGGCCACACCTTGTACGACACCGATTTCAGCCTGGACAAGAGCGCCACTGCCACTGGCGGCCTGCGCCGCATCGACCATATGGCGCTGGCCCTGCCGGCCGAGTCGCTGGACAGCTGGGTGCTGTTCTACAAGAGCCTGTTCGACTTTGCCGCCGACGATGAAGTGGTGCTGCCCGACCCGTATGGCCTGGTCAAGAGCCGCGCCCTGCGCAGCCAGTGCGGCACCCTGCGCCTGCCGCTGAACATCTCGGAAAACCGCAACACGGCTATTGCCCATGCGCTGTCCAGCTACCGGGGGTCGGGTGTACACCACATCGCCTTCGATTGTGATGACATCTTCCGTGAGGTGGCACGGGCCAAGCTGGCCGGGGTTCCGCTGCTGGAAATCCCGCTCAACTACTACGATGACCTCGCGGCGCGCTTCGATTTCGACGACGAGTTCCTCAGCGAGCTGGCGTACTACAACGTGCTGTATGACCGCGACGCCCAGGGCGGCGAGCTGTTCCACGTGTACACCGAACCGTTCGAAGAGCGCTTCTTCTTCGAAATCATCCAGCGCAAGGGGGGCTATGCCGGTTACGGCGCGGCCAACGTCGCGGTGCGCCTGGCGGCCATGGCCAAGGCCCGTAGCGGCGCGGCGCGCAAGCCGGTCCTCTGACCCCAACGTGTAGGAGCGGCCTTGTGTCGCGATGGGCCGCAAAGCGGCCCCAAAAATTGATGCCGCGACACAGAACCTGGGGCCGCTTAGCGGCCCATCGCGACACAAGGCCGCTCCTACACCGACCGTGTATGCATCAGCGGCGCTCAGCCACCAGCAACAACGACTGCGGAACCGCACTCTGCGGGTGCTGTGGCTCCTGCAGGCTGACCAGCCTCAACCCTGCCATGTCCAGCGCATTCAGCCAGCTGGCCAGGGTACGGAAGTACCACGGCATCGGTTGCCAATCCCCTGCAAAACCGGCAAATGATTCTTCCCGCCAGCCATCCTGATAATCCCCACCGGCCACGCTCCATGGGTGCAACGTCTGGATCACCAGTGCGCCGCCCGGCACCAGCAGGTCATTCATTGCCGCCAGCAGCGGGATGATGTCCTGGTGCAGCAGCGCAAAGTTGGCACAAACGAGGTCATAGCCCTTGCCCACGTAAACCTGGCCCTCGGCCAATTGTGCGTAGCTGGCCAGGTGCACCTCGGCGGCGCCCACAGCACGTGCGGCATCCACCAGAGCCCTGTCACCATCGACGCCCACAGCCTCGATTCCACGGTCGTCCAGCGCGCGCAGCAGCCAGCCCTCGCCACAGCCCAGGTCAAGTACCCGTTCGGGCTGACGGCCGAGGATGGCCAGCAGAATGGCCTGGTCAGTGACTTGCCGGCGGCTCTCGATGGCGCCGCTGCGCACGGCATCGATCCAGGCCTGGGCGTTGTGCTGCCAACTGTCGAGCAGGGTGCTTTCAGGGTCAGACATGGTGGTGTCCCGGTAGTTGAACTTGCGTTGTGTTGAAACGCTACCTTAATATTGAAAACAATTCTCACTTGCGCAAACAGAATCGCCCCCATGAGCGACGTGCTACCTGGCTCCGACAATCACCTGCGCAATGTAGAGGCACTCTACAACGGCCACCAAGGCTGGCTGCATGCCAGATTGCGCAGGCGCCTGGGCAACGCGGTGGATGCAGCCGACCTGGTGCAGGATACCTTCGCGCGCATTCTGGCCTCGAAGACCGTGGTGTTTGACGAGCCACGCGCCTACTTGAGCTGTGTCGCAGGCGGCATCCTAGCCAACTGGTGCCAGCGCAAATCGCTGGAGCGTGCCTACCTCAAGGCCCTTGAACACTTGCCGGAACCCGAGGTGCCTTCGCCCGAGGCCCGCTTGCTGATTCTGGAAACCCTGCACGAGATAGATGCCATGCTCGACACCTTGCCGCCGTTGGTCAGGCGCGCGTTTCTGCTATCCCAGCTGGGCGGCATGAAGTACGCAGCCATTGCCGAGCAGCTGGGGGTATCGCTCATCACCATCAAGCGTTACATGAAACAGGCGTTTCTCCAGTGCTTGAGGCTGGTCGACTAGATGGTCGATGTCCAGCGTGCCGGCCCGGCGGATACCGAAGTGCTTGAAGAAGCGGCCGAGTGGTTGATGACCCTGAGTGCCGGTGATGTCACCGAGGCGCAACGGGCCGACTGGTTGGCCTGGCGCAGCAGCAGCCCGGCGCGTGCGCAGGCCTGGCAGCGTGCCGAGCGGCTGATGGGCAGGCTGGAAGGTCTACCGCCGGCGCTGTCGATGTCGGCACTCGACCGCCCGGCCGACCCCGGCCGTCGGGCGATGATCAGCCGGGTGGCGTTGCTGCTGGCCGTGCTTCCGGCAGGTTGGGCCAGCTGGAGGCTGACCGACCAACATGGTTGGGCCGCCGACTATCGCTCGAGCGTAGGCGAATGCCGCCAGCTCACCCTGGCCGATGGTACGCAGGTCTACCTCAATACCGACTCTGCAATCGACATCCGCTTCGATGGCAACGAGCGTTTCATTCAACTGCGCCGCGGTGAAATCCTGGTGCAGACTGCGCCCGACATCGTGGTCCCGGCGCGGCCCCTACGGGTGGGAACACGGGAAGGGCGCATGCAAGCCTTGGGTACTCGCTTCAGTGTGCGAGAGCGGGATGGGCGCACCTGGCTGGCCGTTGTCGAAGGGGCCGTTCGTATCGAACCCGCCGGTGGAGGCGCCAATGCAGGCGCCGTTGTCCAGGCCGGCGAGCGGGTCGATTTCAATGCGCACAAGGTCGGCCGGCCCATGCCGGTCGACCTCACTGCAACGGCCTGGACCCAAGGCATGCTGCTGGCAGACAGCATGCGGCTGGACGAATTTGTGGCCGAGCTGGCGCGCTACCAACGGGGCTTCATTCGCTGCGACCCTCGTATTGCCGGCCTGCGCATTTCGGGGGCCTTTCCGGTCAGCGATACCAGGCGCAGCCTGAGCATGCTGGAGTCGACCTATGCCTTGCAGGTCTCCGCGCACATGAATGGCTACTGGACCCTGCTTTCTCCCGCGCAGCCCTGAAATGCAAGGTACAGCAAAAAAAACGGCTACCCGGGTGATACTTTTTTCAATCTCGGCTGGCAACAGGAATGAACACTTCCATTCCCAGCCAGAAGGACCCGCCTTTCATGCCTGTTGCAAGTCGTCCATTCCGTAAGCGTGCTTTAGCTGTTGCTGTGCGCGGCTCCCTTTTTGGCGCAGTTCTGGTGGCAGGGGTTGGCCAGTTGCTGCCAGCTGTCGCGCAGCCCCTGGACGCGGTGGCCATCCGCACTTACCAGATTGCCCCGGGCCCGCTAGGGCGGGTCTTGTCCAGTTTCGCGCTGGCTTGCGGCGTTGCGCTTTCGTTTGAACCGGCATTGACCGATGGCCTGCACAGCCCCGGGCTTAGCGGCGCCTATTCGGCGCGGGATGGTATCGCCCAGTTGCTTGCCGGCAGCGGCCTTGAGCTGGTGGAGCTGAGTAACGGCAGCTATCAATTGATCCGCCAGCCAAGCAGTGGTGATAGCCTCACGCTGGCCGCTACCACCATCGAAGCCAATGGCATACGCCACGAAACCTTGCCTGAAGCCTACGCCGGGGGGCAGGTTGCGCGGGGTGGGCGGCTAGGCATGCTTGGCAACAAGGACGTGATGGATACGCCTTTCAGCGTTACCAGCTACACCGCAAAAACCCTCGCCGACCTGCAGACGGTTACCGTGGCCGATGCCCTGGAGCGTGACCCTTCTGTGCGTTCTACCGGGCAAACGGGTGGCATCGTCGATTCGTTCTTCATTCGCGGGTTCCCGGTGGGTGAAGGCAACCTGGGCGAACTGGCGTTCGATGGTGTGTACGGGGTTGCACCCAATTACCGCGTGTTCACCGAATATGCCGAGCGGGTAGAAGTGCTCAAGGGGCCGGGGGCTTTGATGTACGGTATTTCCCCGAACAGCGGCGTTGGCGGCGTGATCAACATCGTGCCCAAACGCGCGCTCGCCGAGGATTTGACGCGTGTCACCGCCAGCTACAGCTCTGACACCCAGGTGGGTGGCCACCTCGACATCAGCCGCCGTTTCGGGGACCAGCGGCAATGGGGCGTGCGTTTCAACGGCAGCCTCGCCCAGGGCGACACGGCTATCGATGACCAGCAGCGTGCCTTGGACATTGGCGCCATCGCCCTGGACTATCAAGGTGAGCGCTTGCGCCTGAACCTGGACTTCATCAGCCAGAAAGAGCGTTGGGATGCCGCCTCGCGGCCCTTCACCGTAGCGCCTGGCTTCGGTGTGCCCTCTGCCGCCAGTGGTCGAACCAACCTGCCGCAGGACTGGGGCTGGTCGAATACCCGCGAACAATCAGCGTTGCTGGGTGGAGAATATGACATCAGTGACTCACTGACGGTGTTTGCACATGCCGGTGGCGGCAGGGCAGATGTGGCGCGGATGTCCGACCAAGTACCGAAAATTCTCAATGCGGCGGGCGACACCAGCAACACCCCCGGTTACTACAAGTTCAACGTCGATCGTTCCACCGCCGATGTGGGGCTGCGTGCGCTGTTTGAAACCGGAGCGGTCAATCATACGGTAACGGCGATGGCTACCCGCTACCAGGATGAGCTGTCACGCGGCATCAACTTCGGCAAGGAGATCGTTTCGAACATCTATCACCCGGTGGATGTGCCCAAGCAATACATCGCTGCGCCGAAGGTGAGCCGGGTGTCTGAGTCCGAGCTGACCGGCGTTGCCCTGACAGACACCTTGTCGGTACTCGACGACCGCGTGCAATTGACGCTGGGGGTGCGCCGGCAGGAAATCGAGTCGCGCAACTACACAGCGGGGGTGTTCACCACGCGCTACAACGACAGTGCAATTACCCCCGTCGTAGGCGTGGTGGTCAAGCCGTGGGAAAACGTCGCGCTGTACTACAACTATGTCGAAGGCTTGAGCAAAGGCGATATCGCACCGGACACGGCAACCAATGGCGGTGATGCCTTTGCACCCTACAAGACCAAACAGCACGAGCTGGGTGTGAAGTACGAACACAACACGTTCATGACCACAGTTTCGGTGTTCCAGATAGAAAAACCTAGCGGTGAGCTTGGCGCCGACCGCCGCTTCTCGGTCCAGGCCCAGCAACGTAACCGCGGTATCGAGCTGAGCATGTTCGGTGAGGTTGCACCGGGCACCCGGTTGCTGGGCGGCGTGACGGTGTTGGACGGCAAGCTGACGGATTCGGCAACCCCCGCCAACAAGGGTAACGAAGCGGTCGGCGTGCCGGACGTGCAGGCCAACCTGTGGGCGGAGTGGGATACACCTTGGGCTGAGGGCGTCACGCTGACCGGTGGTGCTATCTATACCGACAGCCAGTACATCGACCAGGCCAATACCCAGGCACTCGATGCCTGGACACGGTTCGACGTTGGGGCGCGCTATGCCACCCGGATCGATGGCCGCCCTACAACATTCCGGGCAACGGTGCAGAACGTGTTCGACCGCGAGTATTGGTCGGGCGTAGCTTCGTACGGCGCGATATCGCCGGGTTACCCGAGGGCGTTGCAGTTGTCGGCCACGGTAGACCTCTGATGCAGGCCCGGTGCCAAAGCGCAGGGGGTATCGTTACCCGGTCGCTGTGTGTTTTCGCTTGACCCGGTACATATCCCCGTCGGCATGGCGCAGCAGCATGTCGGCATCGTGGCCATCTTCAGGGAAGCACGCCACGCCGATGCTGCAGGAGGGCGCGTCGATGCCGGACAACTCCATGCCGAGTGGCTCGGCCATGGCTGCGAGAATACGGGCTACCTGCTCGGCGATGGCCTCTGGCGATGGGCAGTCGGTCAACAGCACGGTGAACTCGTCACCGCCCATGCGCGCCACCGTATCGGTTTCACTTACGCAACCTTCCAGCCGCCGTGCAAGCGTGCACAGCACCCGGTCACCCACGGCATGCCCGTGCACATCGTTGATTTCCTTGAAGTCGTTGATGTCCAGAAACAGCAACGCCAGCGTGTGATCGTGTCGCCGTGCCGTGGCAAGGGCGGTGTCCAGGCGTTCATTGAACATGGCCCGGTTGGCCAGCCGGGTCAGCGGGTCGTGATGGGCGAGGAAGCGCAGTTCATCTTCGGCCTGGCGCAAGGCGGTCACGTCCCGCGCCACACCGATACGCGCTTGAGCCTCTTCGGACCAGCTGGCTGCCCACAGGATGTGCACGACGCCGCCGTCCTTGCGTACATAGCGGTTGCGGAAGTCGTAGTGCGCCTGGCCGTTCATCACCCGCACAATAGAGGCGCGCGTGGCTGCAAGGTCGTCAGGGTGCATGTAGTCGGTGATCGGTGTGCCAACCAGTTCGCAGGCTTTGTAGCCCAGCAACACTTCGCAGGCATCGCTGACGAAGACGATCTGGTTGTCCCTGTCGACCACGAACACCGTATCCAGCATCAGGTGGATCAGCCTGGGGTACAAGGCTTGCAGGTCTACGGGCATGGTTCAGGACGTCCGCGGCAAGGGTGACCGATCATAGCGCGAAGAAATGCGTCGCAGCTATGGGAAGTCAGCGTCAGTTGCTCACCATGAGTTCCGGCCCCAGGTAGCTGTTGACCTGTTCGATATCGTCATCCCCGAGGCTGCCCACCGAGGAGGCCAGGCGCAACCGTGACATCAGGTAGTTCAACTTGGCCTCGAACAGATCATGGCGGGCGTCATACAGCAGTTCCTCGGCGTTGAGCACGTCCGAATTGGTGCTGGTGCCGCCTTCCTTGAAGCCCTTGCGGGTCGAAGTCAGCGAGCGTTCGTTGGAGGCCACGGCCTTTTCCAGCGCATGAACGCGCAAGGCGCCACTCTGCACGCCACGGTACTCGCGGGTGGTGTCGGAAATCACCTCCTGGCGCGTTGCGTCGAGTTCGTCCAGGGCTTTGGAACTGTTGGCGCTGGCCTGACGGGTCAGGGCGCTCGTACTGCCGCCGCTGTACAGCGGAATGTTCAGCTCCAGCCCGATCGAGCTGTAGTGGTTGCGCTGGTTCAACTCGGATATCGACTGGCTGCTGCCAGCGGTATAGCCCGCCACGAAATCCAGGGTGGGGTAGTGCCCGGCGCGGGCGCGGTTGACTTCTTCTTCGGCCAGCTCGTAGTTGTGCCGGCGCGCATGAATCAGCGGGCTGTCGGCCTGGGCTTTCACCAGCCAGTCCTGCAGGTTGCCCGGCATCAGCGGCGGCGTGGCGAAGCCTGGCTGCAAAGTGGTCAGCGACTGCGGGGTTTCGCCAATGTATTCCTCCAGCTTGCGCCGGGCGTTGATCAGGTTGTCCTGGGCCTCGATCAGGTCGGCTTCGGCGAGGTCACGGCGGGCCACCGATTCGTCGACATCGGTGATGGTGCCGGCCCCCAGCTCCTTGCGCCGCTTTGCCGAGGCCAGTTGCTCTTCGAAGGCGTTCAACTTGGCCTTGGCCAGGGTGATGGTTTCGCTGGCCAGCAGCACATCGAAGTAGGCGTCGGCCAGGCGCACGGCGGCGTCCTGGCTCTTGGCATCGAACACCGCCACGCTATAGTCGGCCCGTTGCTGACCCTGGCGGTACTCGGCCATCTTCTGCTTGTTGAACAGCGGCTGGCGCAGGCGCACGTTGGCGCCTTTGGAGTCGTAGTCCAGGTCGTTGTCCTGGCCATTCTGGCGCTGGCTGCCATTGACCCTGTTGAAGTAGGCCGCTGCGTTGATCTGCGGCAGCAGGCCCGCCTCACCGATGGCGCGGTTCTCGCCGCCGGCTTGTTTCTCATGCACCGCGGCGCGGTAGATCGGGCCCTGGTATTGCAACAGGTCCCAGGCTTCCTTCAGGTCCATGGCACTGGCCTGAACGGCCACCCCCAACAGGCACAACAGCAGGCATGGGCGTTTCATGTCATTGCTCCTTGAACGCGGCGTCTACGCGTTCGAGCATGGGTTTGAGCAGGTAGCTGAGCAGGTTGCGTTCGCCGGTCTTGATGGTGACGGTGGCGGGCATGCCGGGGCGAATATGGTTGCTGCCCAGCAGCCCCATGCCGGTTGGCGTCACTTCCACCTGGGCCAGGTAGAACGGCTGCTTGCTTTCTTCGTCGAGCAGGCGGTCGGCGGAAATGGTCTTCACCCGCCCCGGAATGTTCGGCGTCTGAGCATGGTTGAAGGCCGGGAAGGCGATGTCTACGGCCAGGCCTGGCACCATCTTGTCGATGGCCTGTACCGGGATCATCGCATCGACCTGCAGCGGCTGGTCGAGCGGCACCACTTCCATGATCTTGGCACCTGGCTGGATAATGCCGCCGACCGTGGCGATGCTCAGGCCCTGGACCATGCCGTCGATGGGCGAGCGGATCACCGTGTGGGTCACTTCATAGTCCAGCGCGCGCAACCGGTCGGCCAGGGTGGTGTTTTCCTTGGCGGTGTCGGTCAGT
>NZ_BCBQ01000055.1:0-41997 GCF_001320885.1 Pseudomonas sp. NBRC 111140 | reverse complement strand
TGGCGCGGATCAGCTCGCTGTCGAGGACCGTCATGCTGCCCGGGACCGCCGCCGGGGATTGTTTCAGGCGTGTGGCGGTCAGAACCTGTGGCAGGTCGGACGTGTCGATGAACAGGTCGTCGGCCACGGCTGGGCCACCGAGCAGGGCAGTCAGTATGAGCAGGCGCGGGTACGGGGGCGTGCCAGGGAACACGGAGCAGCCTTGTATCAGAGTTGAAACAGGCATGGTAACTGACCTTGGCGTATTTGCCAGTGATCTGGGTTACCTGTACTGGTTCTGTAGCAGGCGAGCCGTATAATGGCGGGGTCGCCACTTAACTTTTGGCTTTAACGGATTGGATATGACTGAACAGCAACCTGTTGCAGTTCTGGGAGGCGGCAGCTTCGGCACCGCCGTGGCGAACCTGCTGGCGGAAAACGGTGTGCCAGTGCGCCAATGGATGCGCGACCCGGCGCAGGCCGAGGCCATGCGCGTCAATCGCGAGAATCCGCGCTACCTCAAGGGCATCCGCCTGCACGATGGCGTCGAACCGGTCAACGACCTGCTCGCTACCCTGCAGGCCAGCGAGTTGGTCTTCGTGGCCCTGCCATCGAGCGCGTTGCGCAGCGTGCTGGCACCGCATGCCGAGTTGCTGCGCGGCAAGGGCCTGGTCAGCCTGACCAAAGGCATCGAAGCGCAAAGCTTCAAACTGATGAGCCAGATACTTGAAGAAATCGCCCCCCAGGCGCGCATTGGCGTGTTGTCGGGGCCCAACCTGGCGCGCGAGATCGCCGAACACGCACTGACTGCCACAGTGGTGGCCAGTGAAGACGAAAAGCTGTGCCAGCAGGTGCAGGCCGTGCTGCACGGGCGTACCTTCCGCGTCTACGCCAGTGCCGACCGTTTTGGCGTCGAACTGGGCGGGGCGCTGAAGAACGTCTACGCGATCATCGCCGGCATGGCCGTGGCCTTGGGGATGGGCGAGAACACCAAGAGCATGCTGATTACCCGGGCCTTGGCTGAAATGACGCGCTTTGCTGTCAGCCAAGGTGCCAACCCCATGACCTTCCTCGGCCTGGCCGGTGTCGGTGACCTGATCGTCACCTGCTCCTCGCCCAAGAGCCGCAACTATCAGGTTGGCTACGCGCTGGGCGAGGGGCACAGCCTGGAAGAGGCGGTCAACCGCCTGGGCGAAGTGGCCGAAGGGGTCAACACGCTCAAGGTGCTCAAGGCCAAGGCTCAGGAAGTGCAGGTGTACATGCCGCTGGTGGCTGGCCTGCATGCCATTCTGTTCGAAGGGCGCACCTTGAACCAAGTGATCGAGCACCTGATGCGTGCCGAGCCCAAAACCGATGTCGACTTCATTTCCATCAGCGGTTTCAACTGAGCCCTTGGTGGCTCTGACACAAGCAAGGAGCAACACATGAACGATACGCCCGAACGCGCCCAGCGCGAGTCGATCATCCTGCGGGTCCTGTGGATGCTGGTGTTCCTGGTGGTCTGGCAACTGGCCGAACTGCTGCTGGGTGGCCTGGTGCTGGTCCAGCTGATCTACCGTCTGGTGTACGGCGTGCCCAGTGCCAGCCTGATGAACTTCGGCGATAGCTTGAGCCAGTACCTGGCGCAAATCGGCCGTTTTGGCAGCTTCCACAGCGACCAGAAGCCCTGGCCGTTCGCGGACTGGCCGGCCCCGCGTGCGCCCGAAGGTGAAGCCGCCCATGCCGTGGCCCCGGCCCCACACCCGGTGCGTGACGAGGAACCCAAGCTGTGAAACTGTGGGTGCTGCGCCACGGGGAAGCGGAGCCACGGGCCAGTACCGATGCCGAGCGCCGGCTGACCGCCCATGGCCGCGAGCAGGTGCTGCACAGCGCCGCTCGCCTGCTGGGGCAACCGTTGCAGGCCATCATCGCCAGCCCTTACGTGCGCGCACAGCAGACGGCGGTGCTGGTGCATGACACCCTGGGCTTCGCCGAGCCGGTGCGCACCGTGCCTTGGCTGACGCCCGAGAGTGATGTGCAGCAGGTCATCGGCGAGCTCGAACGCCTGGGGCTTGAGCATGTACTGCTGGTCAGCCACCAGCCGTTGGTGGGCACCTTGGTCGGAGTGCTGGAGCATGGTCACAAGCAGCAGCCGGCAGCCATGAGCACTGCCAGCCTGGCGGAGCTGGAAGGGGATTGGCCACTGGCAGGGCTCATGACGCTTCGGGTGATCAGCTCACCGGGTTGAGCTTGGTGTTGCACGGTGCCCCTGGCCATCAAGAAGGCAACTGGTATTTTTGCCAGTTGCCGCGCTTTATGGCCTCTTGCTAGCGTTGCTCAAAGTCAATCAGGCAGGGAGCAGCGAATGAGCGGTGTGATGCGGGAGCTATTGAGCTCCCTGGACCTGCAACCCACCATAGACCAGGTTGATCAGGGTACTTCGCTGGATTTCGCGCAATACAGCCTGCTGCGCGAATCGGCCGACGCCAAGCTTTACCACCTGATGCACACGGTAAACGGCAACCTCGAACTGGAACCTGCTGTCAGGCAGCAAAGCGAGCTGGACCTGCGCGCCCTGCAGGACGCCTGCATACGTGTCTCCCACCTGTTGCAAACCAGTTGCCTGGCCTTGCGCCGGCTGCAACTGGACTATCACGACCAGCGCCTGGCCCGCGAAGCGCTGGAGAGCCAACTGGCCTACATGCAAGCCTGCCTGCGCCGTTCGCTGAGCAGCTTCGACCGCTCGGCATGACCTGATAGCCCTCGCCGATGACCTTTACGGACATTGCCGAACCGCACCGGGATGCCGACAATAGGCCATCACTCCCGTGCGGACCTGGCGCCATGTCGCAGCAGATCTTCTTCGCCCATGCCAATGGTTTCCCCTCGGCCACCTACGGCAAGCTGTTCGCAGCGCTGGCGCCGGACTATCAGGTGCAGCACCTGGCCCAGCACGCGCATGATCCGCGTTTTCCGGTGGACGAAAACTGGCAAAGCCTGGTCGATGAGCTGTTGCATCACCTGGCGCAACAGGATCAGCCCATCTGGGGCGTCGGCCATTCGCTGGGTGGGGTGCTGCACCTGCACGCCGCCTTGCGCTGCCCCGAGTACTACCGTGGGGTGGTGATGCTCGATTCCCCCGTGCTCACCCGTGCCGACCAGTGGCTGCTGCGCACTGCCAAGCGCTTGGGCTTCATCGACCGAATCACCCCCGCCGGGCGCACCTTGGGGCGCCGCGAAACCTTCAAGGACCGTGACAGCGCCCGGGACTATTTCGCCGGCAAGTCACTGTTCCGCCATTTCGATCCCGACTGCCTCGACGCTTATGTAGAGCACGGCCTGCAGGCCGTGGAGCAGGGCCTGCAGTTGCGCTTCGACCCGGCTACGGAAATCAGCATCTACCGCAGCATCCCTCATACCAGCCCAGCCCCCGCACGGCAGTTGCAGGTGCCGCTGGCCATGGTGCGTGGCGACCGTAGCAATGTCATTCGCCGCCACCATACCCTGGCAGTGCGCGGCATGCTCAAAGGTGAATACCACAGCGTACCGGGTGGGCACATGTTCCCGCTGGAGCGCCCGGCCGACACCGCCAGCCTGATCAAGGGGCTGTTCGACCGCTGGAGCCAGGCATGAGCGCGCAGGTCGAGGAAATCCGCCTGAGCCTGGGCCATATCGAACTGGCTGCGCACTTGTTCGGCCCTGAAGACGGGCTGCCAGTGATTGCCTTGCATGGCTGGTTGGACAACGCCAATAGCTTCGCCCGCCTGGCGCCGCGACTGAAAGGGCTGCGCATCGTCGCCCTGGACCTGGCCGGGCACGGTTACTCGGAGCACCGCCCGCTTGGCGCCGGTTACGCCCTGGCCGACTATGCCCATGATGTGCTGCGCGTTGCCGAGCAGTTGGGTTGGCAGCGTTTCGCCCTGCTTGGCCATTCGCTTGGCGCAATCATTTCGGTACAACTGGCCGGTGCCTTGCCCGACCGGGTCAGCCACCTGGCGTTGATCGACGGTGTCATCCCCCCGACCGGCGCCGAGCAGGATGCAGGCGAGCGCTTGGGGATGGCACTGCAGGCCCAGTTGCGGCTGGATGGCAAGCGCAAGTCGGTGTACGCGACACTGGAGGATGGTGTGCATGCCCGGATGAAAGGCATGGTCGCGGTCAGCCGTGAGGCGGCCGAGCTGCTGGCCCAGCGTGGCCTTATGCCGGTGCCCGGTGGCTACAGCTGGCGTAGCGACAGCCGCCTAACACTGCCATCACCGGTGCGCCTGAGTGAAGCACAGGCCATGGCCCATGTGCGTCGGGTGAGCTGCCCGGCGCAGTTGCTGGTGGCTGCCGACGGCATGCTGGCGCGCCACACGGCGCTACTGGAGCAGCTACCCTTTGAGCAGGTGACGCTGCCCGGCGGCCATCACCTGCACCTGAACGATGAGCAGGGCGCGGCCCTTGTCGCAGACTGTATCAATCGCTTCTTTGGCTTTGCTTGACTTGCACCGGACAAGTGTCGAGGCTTGGCGGGTTGAACAGGGAGACAACCATGCAACTGCCAGACATCCTGGAGCTTCTTTCCGGCGCTAAGCGCCGCCTGGTTCGCCAATGAGCGCGCCTGTTGCCATCCGTAACGCCATCACCGCCTGCCTGGCGTTCGCCAGCCCCCTATTGTGGGCCGGCGGCTTGCCGGTACCGCAGGACGCCAAGGTTGTCGACCAGCGTCCGGCCGTGGAGCAGGAGCGCGTCTACCCGATGGGCCCGCTACGCAAGATCAGTGGTCGCCTGCGGGTCGACGACAAGGTCGAGAGCCGTGGCCAAGTCAGCTCGGTGACCTACGAGTTGCCCGTCGAGCGTACTGCCCGCGAAGCCTTCACCAGTGCCCGCGAAGAACTGCAGCGCGACGGTGGCTACCCATTGTTCTGGTGCCAGGGGCGCGATTGCGGTGAGGCTAGCCTGTGGGCCAACGACGTGTTCGCCAATGCCCGCCTCAACGGTGGCGACGAGCAGCAGGCGTTCATCCTGCTACGCCGCTCCGCGGACGAGGCCGACACCCTGGTTGCGCTGTACAGCGTTACCCGTGGCAACCGCCGTGCCTACCTGCATGTGGAAGAGTTCGTCGCCGGCAGCCCGCTGGGCGAGCTGCTGCCTACCGCCGCCACGGTGCTGCGCGAAATGCGCGACACCGGCAAGCTCGACTACCCTGACCTTGCTGCGCCGCAAGACACCTGGGTGAACCTGCTGGCCCGCAGCCTGAACCTCGACAGCACCTTGCGCGCCAGCCTCAGCGGCGCCCAGGCCGAAGCCTGGCGCGAGGCGCTGATCAAGGCCGGGGTGCGCAATGGCCGTCTTGAAGTCGGCAGTGCGCCTACAGACGGCCTGCACCTTGAACTGATCCGTTGAACGAGCGCCACCATGGTTAACAATGATCGCCTGCTGGTCCAGATTCTGCTGCTGGCGTTGCTGGGTGCCGGCCTTTGGGTGATGGCGCCCTTCATTTCGGCGTTGCTGTGGGGGGCCATCCTGGCCTTTGCCAGTTGGCCGTTGATGCGCCTGCTGACGCGCTTGCTGGGCGGACGTGAGACGCTGGCGGCCAGCCTGCTGACCACGGCCTGGATCCTGATCGTGGCACTGCCGTTGGTGTGGCTAGGGTTCAACCTGGCCGATCATATTCGCGATGCCACGGCGTTTGTACGTGACGTGCAGGTCGACGGCTTGCCCGAAGCGCCGGCCTGGCTGGGAGGCATTCCGTTCGTCGGTGAGCGCCTGGTCAACTGGTGGCAATCGCTCGACCAACAGGGCGCGGCCTTGCTCGCTTCGGCCAAGCCATACTTCGGGCAGGTGGGCAACTGGTTGCTGGCGCGCAGCGCACAGATCGGCAGCGGTGTGCTGGAACTGACCCTGAGCCTGGTGTTCGTGTTCTTCTTCTACCGCGACGGGCCACGCCTGGCGGCCTTCGTATTGCGCTTGCTGCACCGGCTGATGGGCGAGCGTGCCGAGTATTACCTGCAACTGGTTGCCGGCACCGTGCAGCGGGTGGTCAACGGGGTGATCGGCACGGCGGCCGCACAGGGCCTGCTGGCGCTCATCGGCTTCCTGATCGCCGGGGTGCCCGGGGCGATCGTGCTGGGCCTGGTGACCTTCATGCTCAGCCTGATCCCCATGGGCCCGCCACTGGCCTGGATCCCGGCCACCGGTTGGCTGGTGTGGAAGGGCGAGTACGGCATGGCGGTGTTCCTGGGTATCTGGGGTACCTTCGTCATCAGCGGCGTGGACAACGTGCTCAAGCCCTACCTGATCAGCCGTGGCGGCAACCTGCCGCTGGTGATCGTGTTGCTGGGCGTGTTCGGTGGCTTGCTTGCCTTTGGCTTCATTGGCTTGTTCATCGGGCCGACCTTGCTGGCGGTCGGTTACAGCCTGCTGCTGGACTGGAGCCGTAACGCCGCACAGCAGCCACCCCAGCAGTAAGCTTGTACCGGCCCCTTCGTGGATAACCCCGCGAAGAGGCCGGTACAGGTAGCCCAAAGAAGCTGATCTTTACGCATTCTTTATACCCACCCTTACCCCTCGATCTCGCCCCTTTACACCCCTCCCACGGACAATTTCCCCAAAGCGGCCCAAGCCGCATACGGGGAGAACGACACATGAACATGCTCGACGGGCTGTCACTGCTGCTGGCGGTGGCATTGGCGTTTTACCTGCTGGTGGCGCTGCTGCGCGCCGATCGCAGCTAGGGAGCGGCCATGCACAGTTACGATTTCGCCTTGCTCCTGGCATTCTTCGCCATCGTGCTGCTACCGGCACCTTGGCTCGGGCGGTTCTACTTCAAGGTCATGGAAGGCCAGCGTACCTGGCTTTCGCCGCTGCTGGGCCCGGTCGAACAGGTCTGTTATCGGCTGGCGGGTGTGAACGCCAGCCAGGAGCAGAACTGGCGGCAGTACACCCTGGCCCTGCTGGTGTTCAACCTGGCCGGCTTCCTGCTGTTGTTCGCCGTGCTGCTGTTGCAGGGCTACCTGCCATTGAACCCGCAGCACCTGCCTGGCCAGGAATGGTCGTTGGCGTTCAACACCGCAGTCAGCTTCGTCACCAACACCAACTGGCAAGCCTACAGCGGTGAGGCGTCGGTCAGCTACTTGAGCCAGATGCTTGGCCTGACCGTGCAGAACTTCGTCAGTGCTGCCACCGGCCTGGCCGTGCTGGTTGCCTTGTGCCGTGGTATTGCCCGGCGCAGCGCAACGACGCTGGGCAATTTCTGGGTCGACATGACCCGCGCTACCCTGTACGGCTTGCTGCCGCTGTGCCTGCTGTTGGCGCTGTTGCTGGTATGGCAGGGCGTGCCACAGACCTTTGCCGATTACGCCCACGCGCTGACCTTGCAAGGTGCTGACCAGACCATTCCGTTGGGCCCTGCCGCCAGCCAGATCGCCATCAAGCAACTGGGCACCAATGGTGGCGGCTTCTTCGGTGTCAATTCGGCGCACCCCTTCGAGAACCCCACGGCCTGGAGCAACCTGTTCGAAGTGGCGTCGATCATCCTCATTCCGGTGGCCTTGGTGTTCACCTTCGGCCATTACGTGAAGGACCTGCGCCAAAGCCGTGCCATCCTCGCCTGCATGCTGGCGCTGTTTCTGATCGGCGGCGGCACGGCGCTGTGGTCCGAGCACCAACCCAACCCGGCGCTGGAAAGCGCCCAGGTGCAGCAGGCAGCGCCCATGGAGGGTAAGGAAAGCCGCTTCGGCACCACCGGCTCGGTGTTGTGGACGGTAACCACCACCGCTGCCTCCAACGGCTCGGTCAACGCCATGCATGACAGCCTCAACCCGCTGACCGGCATGGTGGCCATGGTCAACATGATGGTTGGCGAGGTGATTTTCGGCGGTGTTGGCGCCGGGTTGTACGGCATGCTGCTGTTTGTGCTGATTGCAGTGTTTCTGGCCGGGCTGATGATTGGCCGTACCCCGGAGTACCTGGGCAAGAAGCTGCAGGCCCGTGAGGTGCAGTTGCTGGTGGCAACCCTGCTGGTGATGCCGGTCGGCGTGCTGGTGCTCGGCGCCATCGCCGCCAGCCTGCCTGGCCCTGCGGGGGCGGTCAGCAACCCAGGCGCGCATGGCTTCAGCCAGCTGCTGTATGCCTACACCTCGGGCACCGCCAACAACGGCTCGGCCTTCGCCGGCTTTGCTGCCAACACGGTGTACCACAACCTGATGATCGGCCTGGCCATGCTCATCGGCCGCTTTGGCTACATCCTGCCAATCCTGGCTTTGGCCGGCAGCCTGGCGGCGAAAAAAAGCGCGCCGCAGGGGCAGAACAGCTTCCCCACCCACGGCCCGCTGTTCACCGGCCTGCTGCTGGTGACCATCCTGCTGGTCGGTGGCCTGACCTTCCTGCCGACCCTGGCCCTTGGGCCAATCGCCGAACACCTGAGCCTGGGTTTTTGAGGACCGATCATGAACATGCCCATTCCTGAAGTGAACACCCGGCACAGTGCCAAGGACCAGACCCGCTTCGCCGCGCTATGGCGCCCGGCGCTGGTGCAGGCATTCGTCAAGCTCGACCCGCGCCAGCTAAAACGTTCGCCGGTGATGCTGGTGGTGGCCCTGACTGCGGTGCTGACCACCGTGCTGTGCTTCGCCCCCGGTGGTGGCGTGAGTACTGGCGTTGCCGTGCAGATCGCCCTGTGGTTGTGGTTTACCGTGCTGTTCGCCAACTTCGCCGAAGCCCTCGCCGAAGGCCGGGGCAAGGCCCGCGCTGACAGCCTCAAGGCTGGCAGCCAAGGCCTGACCGCTCAGCGACGCCAGCGTGATGGCAGCTTTGAGACGGTCGCTGCCAGCGCGCTGCGCAAGGACGACGTGGTACGTGTGGTAGCCGGCGAGATGATCCCCGGTGACGGCGAAGTGCTTGAAGGCATCGCGGCCGTGAACGAGGCCGCCATTACCGGCGAGTCCGCGCCCGTGATCCGCGAATCCGGCGGCGACCGCTCGGCGGTGACCGGCAATACGCGGCTGGTCTCCGACTGGCTGCTGATTCGCATCACCAGCAACCCGGGCGAGTCGACCCTGGACCGCATGATCGCCCTGGTCGAAGGCGCCAAGCGGCAGAAGACCCCGAACGAAATCGCCCTCGACATCCTGCTGATCGGCCTGACCCTGATCTTCCTGATCGTGGTGGTGACCTTGCAGCCGTTCGCTCACTTCGTGGGTGGCAGCCTGCCGCTGATCTTCCTGGCCGCGCTGCTGGTGACGCTGATCCCCACCACCATCGGCGGCCTGCTATCGGCCATCGGCATCGCCGGCATGGACCGGCTGGTGCGGCTGAACGTCATCGCCCGCTCGGGCCGCGCGGTCGAGGCGGCCGGTGACGTGCACACGCTGATGCTCGACAAGACCGGCACCATCACCTTCGGCAACCGCCGCTGCAGCGCGTTGCATGCTGCACCGGGCATTACCGCCCGCGAGCTGGGGGAGGGCGCTTTGCTGGCCTCGCTGGCCGACGACACTGCCGAAGGCAAGTCGATTGTCGAATACCTGCGCCAGTTGCATGACTTTGTCGAACCGCCTGCCGGGCAGTTCGAAGCCGTGGCCTTCAGTGCCGAGACCCGCCTGTCGGGCATCGACTTCCAGCAGCATCGCTACCGCAAGGGCGCCGTCGATGCGGTGCTGGCATTCGTTGGCATGCAACGCCTGGAAATGCCCCCGGCGCTGGCCCGCGAAGTGGAGCGCATCGCCCAAAGCGGCGGTACGCCATTGCTGGTGTGCATCGATAAACGCCTGCTGGGTGTCATTCACCTCAAGGACGTGGTCAAGCCTGGTATCCGCGAGCGCTTCGCCGAGCTGCGCAAGCTGGGCATTCGCACGGTGATGGTGACCGGCGACAACCCGCTGACCGCCGCAGCCATCGCCGCCGAAGCGGGGGTGGATGATGTGTTGGCCGAGGCCACGCCCGAGAAGAAGCTGGCGCGCATTCGCCAGGAGCAGAATGACGGCCGCCTGGTGGCCATGTGCGGTGACGGCGCCAACGACGCCCCGGCACTGGCCCAGGCTGATGTCGGCATGGCCATGAACGATGGCACCCAGGCCGCGCGTGAGGCGGCGAACATGGTCGACCTGGACAGCGACCCGACCAAGCTGCTGGACGTGGTGCAGGTTGGCAAGGAGTTGCTGGTCACCCGTGGTGCGTTGACCACGTTCTCCATTGCCAACGACGTGGCCAAGTACTTCGCCATCCTACCGGCGCTGTTCGCTGCCATTTACCCACAGCTGGGCGTGCTCAACCTGATGCACCTGGCCAGCCCGCAGAGCGCGATCCTGTCGGCCATCGTGTTCAACGCGCTGATCATCATCGTGCTGATTCCACTGGCGCTGCGAGGTGTGCGGGTGCAGGCCGCCAGTGCGGCGCACCTGCTGCGGCGCAACCTGCTGGTCTACGGGCTGGGCGGCATCGTGGTGCCGTTTGCCGGCATCAAGCTGATCGACCTGCTGCTCAATGCACTGAACCTGGTCTGAGGAGGCCGCCATGAATGCTTATGTTCGCCCGGCGTTGAGCTTGGCTTTGTTGATGACGTTGCTGACTGGCGTGCTGTATCCGCTGGCGGTGACGGGTGTTGCCCAGGTCGCCTTCCCGAACCAGGCCAACGGTAGCCTGGTGCGCGATAAGCATGGCCAGGTGCGGGGGTCGGCACTGATCGCCCAGGATTTCCAGGGCGATGGCTGGTTCCATTCGCGGCCTTCGGCAGGTGCTTACGCTACCGTCGCCAGCAGCGCCAGCAACTTGTCGCCAAGCAACCCGGCGCTGGCTGAGCGGGTGAAGGGCGATGCGGCTACGTTGTTCCAGGCACAGCAGGTGCCCGTGCCGCAGGCGCTGCTCACCACCTCGGGCAGCGGCCTTGATCCACACCTGCCGCCGGAGGCTGTGGCCTACCAGATCCCGCGTGTGGCGGCGGCACGGCAGCTGCCGGTGGAGCGCTTGCAAGCCTTGCAGGAAGAGGCCACCCTCCACCCATTGATCGGCCCGCCGGTGGTCAATGTGCTGGCGTTGAACCAGAAGATCGAGCAACTGAGCCACTGATATTTGGGCCGCTTTGCGGCCCGGTTTTGGTCGACGGTGGCAAATCCTGAAGGATGAAACATGAGTGATTCCGCCCGCGCAGACGCGCTGTTGGCTAACCTTGCGCGAACCGGCCGGGGCCGGCTGAAGGTGTTCCTTGGCGCCGCCCCCGGTGTCGGCAAGACGTTCGCCATGCTCCAGGCCGCACACGCCCAGCAGCGTCAGGGCGTGCAAGTGCTGGCTGGCGTTGTCGAAACCCACGGCCGCGCCGAAACCGAAGCGCTGCTTGCCGGCCTTCAGCAACAGCCCTTGCTGCGCAGCCAGTACCGTGGCGTCACCCTTGAGGAAATGGACCTCGACGGCCTGCTCCAAGCCTCACCGGCCTTGGCCCTGGTCGACGAACTGGCCCACACCAACGCCCCCGGCAGCCGCCACGCCAAGCGCTGGCAGGACGTGCAAGAGTTGCTGGCCGCCGGTATCGACGTGTACACCACGGTCAACGTCCAGCACCTGGAAAGCCTCAACGACAAGGTGCGCGACATTACGGGCGTGCAAGTGCGCGAAACGCTGCCGGACTGGGTGCTGCAGGAAGCCTTCGAGTTGGTGCTGATCGACCTGCCCCCGCGCGAGCTGCTCGAACGCCTGCGCGAAGGCAAGGTGTATGTGCCCGAGCAAGCGCGTGCGGCCATCGACGCGTACTTCTCGCAAACCAACCTCACCGCCCTGCGCGAACTGGCCATGCAGACCGCCGCTGCTCAGGTCGACGCTGACCTGGCCCACGGCTATCGCCAGCGCGGCCAGGAAGCCCCGGCCTTGCGCGGGCGGTTACTGGTAGGCGTGGACGGCGATGACCAGGCCGAACGCCTGGTGCGTCATGCCAGCCGTGTGGCTCAGCGCCGCCACCTGCCCTGGAGCCTGGTGCATGTGGACAACGGCCGCCTGCGTGACGAAACCGCGCGGCATCGTTTGCAGGCCGCGCAGCAACTGGCCGAACGTCTGGGTGGGGAGGTGGTACTGCTGCGTGCTGGCGAAGTGGCGCGCACGTTGATCCAGCATGCTGCCGAGCGGCGGGCCAGTCTGGTGCTGGTCGGGCAGTCCCGCGACCGCCTGCGTCGGCGGCTGTTCGGGGCCGGTGTGGCGGCGCGGCTGCTGCGTGAAAGCCATGGCCTGGAAGTCAACGTGCTGGACCGCGACATGCAGCCGCCAGCGCCGCGTTCGGCGGTGCGGCGGGTATGGGTGTGGCGCCATTATCTGCTGGCGCTGCTGGCCACCGTGATGGCGGCGGGCCTGGCCTGGGCAGTGTCGAGCGTACTGGCGCTGCCCAACATCTCACTGGTGTTCCTGGCGGCAGTGTTGCTGGTGGCGGTGCGCAGCAGCCTGGGGCCTGCGTTGGCCTGCGCCGCGCTGTCGTTCCTGACTTACGATTTTCTGTTCATCCCGCCCAACTTCTCGTTCAGCATCCAGCGCGAAGAAGATGTGCTGACCCTGGTGTTCTTCCTGCTGATGGCCGCGCTCACCGGCAACCTGGCCGCGCGCCAGCGCCGCCAGTTGCAGGCACTGCGCGAGACCCAGGCGCAGACCAGCCAGTTGCTCGACCTGTCGCGTCGGCTGACGGTGGCCACCGATCGCCAAGCCGTGTTCAATGCCGCCGGCCAACATCTGGACGGCTGGCAGGACATGCAGGTGTGCCTACTTGAGCGCAATGCCGAAGGCCAGCTGGAAGTGGCCAGCGGCGAAGCCCACGCCCTCAGTGACACCGAACGGGCTGCCGCCGACTGGGCCTGGCAGCACGGCCAGGCCGCTGGCCATGGCAGCGACACCTTGCCCAATGGCCGCTGGTGGTGGTGGCCGCTGGCGGTGGACGAACAACCTCTGGCGCTGCTGGGCGTGCGCCCGCGCAACGGGCAGCCGCTCAGCGACCCACGCCGGCGCCTGCTCACCGCCCTTGGCCAGCCACTGGCCCAGGCCCTGGCCCGCGCTCGCCTGGCCGAACAACTGGAGGCCGCGCGCCTGCACGGCGAAACCGAGCAACTGCGCAGCGCCTTGCTGGCCTCGGTATCCCATGACTTGCGTACACCGTTGACCGCCATGCGTGGCAGCATCGACAGCCTGCTGGCGTTGGGCGAGGCGATCCCGGCTGAAGACCGCCGCGAGCTGTTGGAAGGCACCCGTAACGAGGCCGAACGCCTTGACCGCTACATCCAGAACCTACTGGACATGACCCGCCTGGGCCACGGTGGCCTCAAGCTGGCCCGCGACTGGGTAGCCCCGGCGGACATCGTCGGTAGCGCGCTTAACCGCCTGCGCGTGGTGCTGGCACCGCTGCGGGTGCACACCGACGTACCGGCCGAGCTGCCGTTGCTGTTCGTACATGCGGCGCTGATCGAACAGGCGCTGGTCAACGTGCTGGAAAACGCCGCACGCTTCTCCCCGACCCAGGGTCGCCTTGAGCTGCAGGTGGCCGTGCAGGATGACCAGTTGCGCTTTACCGTCCGCGATCAGGGCCCCGGCATTCCCGTCGCCGACCGCGAGAAGATCTTCGACATGTTCTACACCGCTGCTCGGGGCGACCGAGGCGGGCAGGGCACCGGGCTGGGCCTGGCGATCTGTCAGGGCATGATCGGCGCGCATGGCGGGCAGATTCTGGTGGGCGAAGGCATCGATGGCCAGGGCACCGGCATCACTCTATGCTTGCCGCTACCTCCTCAACCTGAAGCCGAAAGCGAAACCCCATGAGCCAGTCCGCCACGCTGTTGGTCATCGACGATGAACCGCAGATCCGCAAGTTCCTGCGCATCAGCCTGGCTTCGCAAGGCTACAAAGTGCTCGAAGCCGCTACCGGCGAGGAAGGGCTGGCCCAGGCAGCTTTGGGCAAGCCGGACCTGGTGGTGCTCGACCTGGGGCTGCCGGACATGGACGGCCAGCAGGTGCTGCGTGAACTGCGCGAGTGGAGCGCGGTGCCGGTGATGGTGTTGTCGGTGCGTGCCAGTGAAGTGCAAAAGGTGGATGCGCTGGACGGCGGCGCCAATGACTATGTGACCAAGCCGTTCGGTATCCAGGAGTTTCTCGCGCGGGTGCGGGCCTTGCTGCGCCAGGTGCCACAGGCCGGCGGCTCGGAGGTGGCGGCGAGCTTTGGGCCGCTGACCGTGGACTTCGCCTTTCGCCGGGTGACTATTGACGGTGTGGAAGTGGCGTTGACGCGCAAGGAGTATGCCTTGCTGGCGCTGTTGGCCGGGCACCCTGGGCGTGTGATCACCCAGCAGCAACTGCTCAAGGATATCTGGGGGCCGACGCATGTGGAGGACACTCATTACTTGCGGATCGTCGTAGGGCATTTACGGCAGAAGCTGGGGGATGACCCCACGGCGCCAAGGTTTATCATCACCGAAGCGGGAGTGGGGTACAGGTTGGTGGCGCCGGCCGCATAAACCGAAATTATACGGACAGTGCCAATTCAGGGCGCTGTTCTCGACTCCAGGGCCAAGGAGCGTCGGCTTCCTAACGAGTTGTAGGATATTTCGCTTTAGCACAAGGCAACCCCTGGCAGGCGCTACGCGAACAACTCGTTCACCGCACGCGACGCTTCATCAATAGCCGCATGCGCATAGGCCTCCCAGGCCGCATCAGAGTTGGCTATGGCCACATTGCCGACCTTCTGGCGGGCGAGGTTCATCAGCTTTTCACTCTCTTCTTCGTCATCGAACAGGCTGTTGGCGAAGTACGAGTAACCGTGTGGCCAACGGTTGATGGTAATGGCCTGAACATCCTTGTGATAGTCAAAGCCGGCCGGCCCCAGCATGGCCTGTAGCTGGTCACGCACCATGCCCTCCATCTGCTCGAAGTTCATGGCGTACAGCTTGCTGCGGCCGACGCGGGCCTGGCTACGAGCATCCATGCTTGCGTTGGGCGTGGTCGGTACGTAGACCATGTGCAGGCCTATGGGCTGGTCGGGGTCGCGTGGATGGCTGTAGCCGCCGATGTCCACCGGATAATCCAGCTTGACGCGGCTGTAGGGCTGGTTCGGGGCGTAGATTTCGTGCACGCCCAATTTCATGAAGCTGTGCCAGTTGCGAATCACCACCTTGGTGTACACCAGCGGGAACTTCACGTTCTGCGCCAAGGCGTGGGCCTGCTCGGTGCAGAGGTCGCGCAGCAGGTAGGGGATCATCATGTTGTAGCAGGCCAGTATGCAGTGCTTGCCGTGTACACGGTGCAGCTGGCCGGCCCGGCTGTAGCCGATGTCGACGCCACCGTTGCGGTTGCCGACGCTGACTGCGGTGCTGTTCAGGCGCAGGCGTACCGGGCTTTGTGCCACGTCCAGCCTGGCGTAATCGAAGGGCGCCAGGACAATGTCGTTCATGTCGTTGCCGGGTGCTACAGCGGGGATCAGGCTACGCACCAGTAGCCGTGCCAGCGAGGCGTTGCCGTCGGGGAAGTGATAGATGTAGGGCTCTTCCATTTCTGCTTTCAGCGCTTCGCTGACCGGCGCAAGCCCCATGGCGGCAAAGCCGGGGAAGCCCACGCCATAGGCGTCGGCGGCGGCCACGGCATCGATGCTCAGCGCGGAAAAGTCGTTGGTGCGGCTGAGGAAGTAGCGCGCTGCCGCTTCGCTCAGGCCGACGTCTTTGCGCAGGAAGTCCTGATAGCTGGTCTTGGCCAGATAGGCCTCTTTCTGTTCCAGGGTTTTGCCCGCCAGGTAGTCTCTGGGTGCTTCGTGCAGATCGATCAATGCCTGGCGGTCGGCCTCGGGCAGTGGGAAGTCGCCAATGAACGCACGCCAGCTGCGCGCGTTGAGTTTGTCCGGGGCAATGTCGTCGGCGACCATGGGCGTCGGATCGCCACTGACCAGCTTCGCTTCGCCGAAGCCGGCCTTGTCGAAGAATACGCCACGAGACAAGCCGAGGTTGGGGTAAAAGTTGCGGTCGAAGGCGGTCTGGAAGCGGTCCACGTCCACGTTCAGTCGTTTGAGCAGGCCGTTCACCGTAGCGCTGTAAAGGTGCTTGGGCGACTGGAAGGCTTCGCTGCCGCCGTAGCCAAGGATCATCTGGCTTCCCGCCTGGAATTCGTTGCGCTTGGCATGGCCGCCGAAGTCGTCGTGGTTCTCGATGATCAGCACGCGCGCGGTTGGGTGCTGCTGCCGATAGAACCAGGCTGCGGACAAGCCGCTGATGCCCGCGCCGACCACCACCAGATCGTACTGCTCCTCAATCTTCAGGCTGCTGGTGTCGAATACTTTCTTTTCCCAGCCCATCTGGTGCGCAACTTCGAATGCACCGGGGTGGCTGCCGCGCAGCCCGGTGAGGGCGGGCGGGTAGTAGCGGCCGGAAGGCGCGGCCTGGAGTATTTGCAATGGGGTGAGCCCGGCACCGATGGTGAGGGCTACGCCATTGAGGAAGTCGCGTCGAGTGATGGTCATGTCAGTGTCCTTACTGGGTAACCTTTGGTTTGCTCGAAGCGTAGTCGGGTATGGCTCAGGACCTTGGGGATTCTGTTTCAAAGCATTGGCGCATGACGTCCAGGTAACGCCTGGCGCCCAGGCCCAACGGCCGCGACTTTATCCAGATGATGTCCACCCACAAGCGCAGGCGGCTGGCCATGTTGTCAAAGCGTACCTCGGCCAGTGCGCCCGAAGCGATCAGCGGTTCAACCAGTGGCTGCGGCAGGTAGGCCCAGCCCAGCCCTGACTGCACCAGGTCCAGCGTGGCCAGGTAGCTGTCGGTCAGCCAGATGCGCCGCGACAGCACCATGCGCGGGTCTGACCCGGTGGCCTTGCCCGAGGCCACGATGATCTGCCGTTGTTCGGCGAAGGCCTCTTCAGGCAGAGGCGTACCGCTGTTTTGCCCGGCAGGATGGCGCGGTGAGGCGACGGCCACCAGCAATTGGCTGCCGGCTTCGAGGAATGACTCGCGCTCGTCGATGCCGGGCCGTTCGAACACCAGCGCCAACTGCACACTGCCGTCATGCAGCAGGCGAATGGCTTCGGTCTGGGTGGCGGAGCGCACTTCGATTTCCAGGCTGGGGAATTCCTGGGCGAGGACTTCCAGCGGCTGGCTCCAGCGGCCGGTCTGCAACTCGGGCGCCATGGCGATGGTCAGGCGTTTTTCCAGGCCCTTGTGCAATTGCAGGGCTTGGGCGTCGAGCAGGTTGAGTTGGCAGATCACCTGCCTGGCTTGGGGTTCCAGTGCCAGGGCGGCACTGGTGGGTAAGGCTTTGCGTGTGGCGCGGTCGAACAATGGCAGGTCCAGCTCCGCTTCCAGCTGGGCGATCGCCATGCTCACGGCCGAAGGTACACGGCCCAATTTGCGGGCGGCGGCGGAGAACGAGCCGGCATCCAGCACCGCGAGGAATATTGCCAGGGAGTCGCTGCTAAAGGCCATTGTCAGTAAACCTGATGATGATCATCTTTTATTGCTAGAAATTATGAACATTAATGCACATTCAGGACAGTCCCCTCATGGAGAAGCGCGTGCACAGACCAACCGCTTGGCATGTCACTCACTGGAGTACAGACCCGTTCAGCCTCGGTGCCTACAGTGCCCTGTTGCCTGGGGGGACGCCGCAGCATCGGAGTGCCTTGGGCCAAGTGCTGAACGAGCGCTTGGTCATTGCCGGAGAAGCCTGTAACGCCACTGCGCCGGCGATGACACATGGCGCTTGGGATGATGGGCTGCGTGCCGCCGAGGCAGCCTTGAGGGCCGGCGCGCGCAAGGTGATCGTGATTGGTGCGGGCTGTGCAGGCCTGGCCGCCGCGCAACGCTTGCGGGCGTGGGGTATCGATTGCACGGTGCTGGAGGCACGTGGGCGAACAGGTGGGCGCACGCACACGGTCGAGTTGGGCGGCGTGAAAGCGGATGAAGGTGCGGCATGGCTTCAGCATTTCGCCGAGAATCCATTGGCCGCCGTTGCGCAGCAACATGGGTTGGCTTGTGTCGAGACCGACTTCAGTTTCCCGCTTGCAGCAGCAAGCGGTGGAGAGTTGCCGGATGTCGACGCGGCCTGGGACGCCTTGACCCAGCAGCTTGACCGGCGACTGCCTTTGTCTGAGGCGATCAACCGCTACATGGCCACACTCGACCCTGTGCACGCGCGCGCCGCTCAGTTCGCCATCGACGCCAACCTTGTACTGGAAGCATGTTTGCCCGTGGAGCAACTGTCGGTCAGTGCCCTGGACGAGGAGGGTGTCGGGCATGGCGATTGGATGCTGCCAGGTGGTTACAGCGAGCTTGTCGACTTGCTGGCGAAGGATCTGGATATCCGTCTGAACACGCCGGTCACGCAGATAGACTGGTCGAGCGCGCGCGTCAAGGTGAACGATGAGGTATGCGATTTCTGCATTTGCACAGTCCCTGTAGGGGTATTGAAAGCGTTGCATTTCATTCCCGCGCTACCTGTAACTCAGCGACAAGCGCTGGCTCATCTGGGGATGGGCATGCTGGAAAAGGTGATTTTGCAGTTCGAAGAGCGCTGGTGGCCATGCTCACCCTCCGGCTACCTGCGCTGGTACGACGTACCTGCCAGCTGGGGCGAATGGCTTGACCTGACCGATGCCGTGGGCAAGCCTGCCATTGCCGGGCTGATTGCCGCCGATGCGATCGAGCGGCAGTTCAGTGGGCGTACTGATGAGCAGATTGCCATTGCAGCAACTGAGGCGTTGCAGGCGTGGGCCGCGGCGATTCGGTCCACGCCTTGATACTTACAGCCCTTCGCCCAGCACCCTGTCGATGCAGTCGACAAAGTAGTCCACACTCGCTCGGCTGGTGCACATCGGTGGCTTGATCTTGAGAATGTTCAGGTAGTCGCCGGTCGGTTGCATGAAGATGCCAAGGTCACGCAGCCGATTGCACAGCGTCATGGTTTCTTCGGTGGCCGGTTCCAGGGTTGCGCGGTCGCGCACCAGCTCCAGTCCCAGGTAGAAACCCGAGCCATGTGCCGCGCCGGCCAGCGGGTACTTGTCGACCAGGGCCTGCAGACGGGCCTTGAAGTAGCTCCCGGTGTCGCGGGCGTTGTCCCACAGGCCTTCCTCCTGCATCACGTCCAGTACCGCCATGCCGATGCGGCAGCTGACCGGGCTGCCACCGGCCGAGGAGAAGAAGTAACCCTCGGCCTCCAGCGCCTCGGCGATTTCACGGCGGGTGATGACCACGCCCAGCGGCTGGCCGTTGCCCATGCCCTTGGCCATGGTAATGATGTCGGGCACCACGCCTTGTTCTTCGAACCCCCAGAAGTACTCGCCCAGGCGGCCATAGCCCACCTGCACTTCGTCGGCGATGCACACGCCACCTCGGGCGCGGACCTTGGCATAGGCGTCGCGCAGGTAGCCTGCGGGCAACGAGATGCCGCCGGCATTGCCGTACACCGGTTCGCAGATGATACCCGCCAACTGGCGGCCTCGGGCGTCCAGGGCAGCCAGCTTGGCGTCGACGTCCTGCAGGTAGTCGGCGGCGCTGTCGGCACCGCGGAAACGCCCCCGGAACGTGTTCGGCGCCTCGACCGGGTGTACCCAGTCCGGGCGGGTTTCCAGGGCTTGCGGGTTGTCGGCGATGGAGGTGGAAATGGCATCGGTGGCCACCGACCAGCCGTGGTAGGCCTCCAGTACGCTGAGCAGGTCACGCCCGCCGCTGTAGGCCCAGGCCAGGCGAATCGCCAGGTCGTTGGCTTCGGTGCCGCTGTTGACCATGAAGACCCTGTCGAAACCGTCGGGGGCCAGGTCCAGCAGGCGTTCGGAGAATTCGGTGATCGCCGCGTAGTGGAAGCGTGAGTTGGTGTTCAGCAGCGACCACTGCCGCGCCGACTCGGCGGCCATGCGCGGGTGGCCGTGGCCCAGTACCGCGACATTGTTGAGCATGTCCAGGTACGAGCGGCCCTGCATGTCGATCAAGTAGTTGCGCCAGCCGCGCTCGATGTGTGGAGGTTGCGCGTAGTAGTGCTTCTGCGAGCGGGCGAAGCTGGCATCGCGGCGGGCCAATAGTGCTTGTGGGTCGGGCAGCGGATCGGCATCGCAATCGAAGCCTAGCAGCGCGGCTGGCGACGGGCACAGGGCCAGCCAGGCAGCAGCTTGGGACGGCGTGGCGAAGAACGACGGCTGGACGCCGTTGTCCAGGCACAACTGCACGCTGAGGAAGCCACAACTGCGGCCCAGGGACTGGCCTTTTTCTACGGCCTGGCCGTCTGCCGGAGCGTCCTCCAGGCCCTGCAGCCACAAAGCCCAGTGCGTGGTGCGCAGGCAGCCACGGCCGTCGCCATGGCGCTGCCAGATGCCGGTTTCCGGCGCCTGCACCTGGGAGCCGTTGGCCACGTGCAGCTCAACGCCGAGGGCGCAGGTGGCGGGCTCTTCAGGGCGATCAATATGGGTTTGCGAAAGGCGATATTGCCCGTGCAGGCTGCAGGCCGGAGCGGCCTGCAACGTCAGCAGGTGCTGGTCGAAACCGGGTTGCTCCCAGTTTCCGGCCTCGCAATATGTGCTGAGCACCCCCAGGTCTACCCGTGTTACAGCCTGCCCGGCCAGTTCGGGGAGCAAGGGGGCGCAACCGCTCAAGTCCGGCGCCTTGGGTTGCAGGCCCGCAGCCTGCAGGATAGCGGCTTCCATCAGCGCGAAAGGCACAGCGGTGGCGGTGTCGAAGATTTCCCATTCATGGGCGACGTTGTCGCGGGTGTATTGGTTGCCCGGGTCCACGGCAAGTTGTTGCGCGCTGCTCAGCACCAGCACTGCGGCGCGATTGAGCACCAGTGGCCAGAGGGCACGTACTTCGGCTTCGGTCAGTGGGTTGAGCGCCTGGTAGGCACTGATTGCCGGCAGGATCCGCAGCGGGTCGCCTTCGGCGTGGTGCAGCAGCGCCGCGCAAGTCACCGACAGGTCGGCGATGCGCCAGGTACGCAGCAGGTCGCCGAAGTCGATCACCCCTTGCAACTGCCACTGGCGTTCGCCATCGCGGGCCCACACGGTGTTGTCGTCGGTGATGTCCAGGTGCACCGCCTGGCTTGGCAGTTGATTGACCAGGGGCGCCAGATGCTCGGCTGCCAGCTGGGTAGCCTGTTCGATGCGGGCGCGTTGCTCGGTATTCTGCAGCACGGGCAACAGGTGCTGGATCAGCGCCTGGGCATGTTGCGGGTCCCATTGCAGTGTGCGTGCAAGGCCGGGGTGGTCGAAGTCGACCAAGGCCTTGTCCAGCTTCGCGCAAAGCCCGCCCAGTTCAGCCATCAGACGTGGCGCCATGTGCTTGAGGCGGGTCAGCGGCTGACCTTCGATGTACTCGAGCAGGCGTATGCGCAGTGGTTGCCCGTCCAAGTCCAGTGTCAGCAACCCCTGGTCATCGAGGGCTGGGCGTACGGCCGGCACCGGCAAGCCCTGATTGCGCAGGAAGGCCAGGGCGGCGTGCTGCGCCTCCAGTTCCAGTTGCGCGTAGCTGCCATGGCAAGCCTTGAGTACAAAGCCGCCTTGTGGCGTGGTCACGCGGAAATTCAGGTCTTGCTGGCTGCCTAGCGCGGTCAGGTTGCCGGCAATGCCATAGTGCTTCTGTAGCACGGCGTGTGCCTGGGTTTCGCTGAGCGAAGGGCTGGGCAGGCCAGAACGCTGGATCAGCGTGGCCAGGGCAGGGGAGGCGGGCGGGTGCTGTGGGCTGGACATTAGGCTCTACCGTTGCTGCTGGGGGTTGACGGTGGAGAATTTATGCCCGATTCGGCTGACGATGGAAGACGATTGTTTTCAGAATTTCTGACAATTGGGGCTCAGCCAGTGACGCGCCTTAAGTCCGGCCCCGCCAACACGTCAGCTATTCAGGCGTTTGCGTGTTTCCTCATCGATTACTCGCCTCAACGAGGCCAGGAACGGTATGGCATCGGTATAGCGTCGGCCATACTCAAGATTGAACGCATAGTCGAAACCGGGCGGGTTATCGCCTTGGGTGTGTTGCAGCAGAGTCTCGATTTTGTCCAAGGCCTTGACCACTTTGGCCTCTGGCGTACTGGCCGCTTCGTACTCATCGAACAAGCCAACGATGCTGTCCTGCATCGAGGGTTCCAGCATAGAGGTCATGGCAACCAGGTCCTGCCGCTCATTCGTCCCTTTGTCTGGAACCGCATGCGCTTGCGGCGCAGGTACATCACCACTCAGCGCTTCCCCAAGGTCATGGACCAGGCATAGCTTGAGCACCTTGCAGATATCGACATCACCCAGTTCTTGTTCGAACACCAGCGCCAGCAACGCCAGCCGCCAACTGTGCTCGGCGGTGCTTTCACGCCGGCCTGTCGAGGTGTGGGCGCTGCGTGTCACGCTCTTGAGCTTTTCGGCTTGGCGCAGGAAGTCGAGTTTTCCATCAAGATTGTGGTTTGGCACGGCGGGTGACCTCTTGCTGATACAGAGGTGAATCTTCGGCTCACCGCAGGCCTGCGTCCACGCATTAAATATGCGCGAGGGTTTCGACCAGCCTGGCAGTTGAGCCATCCGACAGGGTGAACCGGGTCCAACGGCACAGGCTGTGCTGGATGGGCACCAGCGAAGAACCGTTCGTGCCGGTGGTGAACTCCAGCGCCGGCGAGGCCTGGTTGTCGTGCCAGCCGATGCCTGCCAAGCGCTGTTCCTGGCTGGCGATTTCCTCTGTCGCGAATGGCCACAGCGAGACACCCAGCAAATCACTGATGGGCACACTGAACTCAGCTTCGCGGGAAGGCGAGCAGGCCAGCAGGCGGTGGGTAAGGTCGCACACCAAGTGCACCGGTTGCGAGCTGCCCGACACAAGGCGCGCCAACGCGTGATCCGCGGCGCTGCTGAGCTTGGCTTTGAGCAAGGCTTCGATGCGCCCGTTGCTCGGGCTCGGCGTCCTGCGCGCCTGACTCCCAGCGAGAAATGGTCGACTGGCACACCCCGAACATCTGCGCGGCGTGCAGCTGTTTGACCCGGTTCAACAGGCGCCAGTGCTTTAGCAGGGGGCCGATGGGGGTGCTGCGAAGTGAAGGTGAGGTATTCATTGCTACGAAGCCTCAACCTCCAGGAACGCCGCTTCCAGCAGCTGCCGCGTATACGGATGTTGCGGCGCATGGAATATCGCCTGCGCATCACCTTGTTCAACAACATGCCCATGTTTGATCACCATCAACTGGTGGCTCAGCGCCTTCACCACCGCCAGGTCATGGCTGATGAACAGGTACGTCAGGTTGTACTTCTGCTGCAGATTGCGTAGTAGCTCCACCACCTGCCGCTGCACCGTGCGGTCCAGCGCGGAGGTAGGCTCATCCAGCAGAATCAGCGCCGGCTTCAACACCAGCGCCCGGGCAATGGCAATACGCTGGCGCTGCCCACCGGAAAACTCATGCGGGTAGCGATGCCGAGTCCTTGGGTCTAGCCCCACTTCCTCCAGCGCCGCAATAATCGCCGTTTCCTGTTCCTGCGCGTTGCCAATACCGTGAATGCGCAGCCCTTCACCGACAATGTCCGCCACGCACATGCGCGGGCTAAGGCTGCCGAATGGGTCCTGGAACACCACCTGCATCTCACGCCGCAGCGGGCGCACGGCTTTCTGGTTCAGCCCTTCGAGGTTCTGCCCATGGAAGCGAATGCCGCCCTGGCTGGAAATCAGCCGCAAGATCGCCAGGCCCAACGTGGACTTGCCCGACCCGGACTCGCCGACAATGCCCAGTGTCTGCCCCTGCGGCAAGCTGAAGTTGACCCCGTCCACCGCCTTCACATGGTCGACCGTACGCCGCAAAAAGCCCTTTTTGATCGGGAACCATACCTTGAGGTCATCCACCTCCAGCAGCGGCGCCCCGACCGGGTTGTGCGCTGGCAGCCCGCTGGGCTCGGCATTGATCAGCATCTGCGTGTAGTGGTGCTGCGGGGCGCTGAACAGTGTGGCGCATTCAGCCTGTTCCACGATCTGCCCGCGCTGCATCACGCACACGCGGTGGGCGATGCGGCGTACCAGGTTCAGGTCATGGCTGATCAGTAGCAGAGCCATGCCCAGGCGTGCCTGCAGTTCCTTGAGCAGGTCGAGAATCTTCAACTGCACGGTCACATCCAGCGCCGTGGTCGGTTCGTCGGCAATCAGCAGCTCCGGCTCGTTGGCCAACGCCATGGCAATCATCACCCGCTGGCGCTGCCCGCCAGACAGTTCGTGGGGCAGGGCCTTGAGGCGCTTGCGCGGCTCGGGGATGCCGACCAGCTCCAGCAGCTCCAGGGTGCGGGCAGTCGCTTCCTTGCCGGTCAGGCCCTTGTGCAGCAGGAGGATTTCGTTGATCTGCTTCTCGATGCAATGCAGCGGGTTCAGCGAGGTCATCGGCTCTTGGAAGATCATCGCAATGCGGTTGCCGCGAATGCGCTGCAGGGTCTTCTCGTTTTGCTGCAGCAGGTCCTTGCCCTCGTAGCGGATGCTGCCGCTGGGGTGACGGGCCAGCGGGTAGGGCAGCAGGCGCAGGATCGAGTGCGCGGTGACCGATTTGCCCGAGCCACTCTCGCCCACCAGGGCCAGTGTCTCGCCCTTGCGGATGTCGAAGCTGATGCCGTCCACCACCCGGTTGACCTGGTCGCCGGTGACAAACTCCACCGCCAGATCGCGCACTTCGATCAGGTTCTGTTCACTCATGTCACTTCCTCGGGTCGAAGGCATCGCGGGCGGATTCACCAATGAACACCAGTAGGCTCAGCATCAACGCCAGCACGGCAAAGGCGCTGATGCCCAACCATGGGGCCTGCAGGTTGGATTTGCCCTGGGCCACCAGCTCGCCCAGCGAGGGCGAGCCCGCGGGCAGGCCGAAGCCGAGGAAATCCAGGGCGGTGAGGGTGCCGATGGCGCCGGTGAGAATGAACGGCATGAAGGTCATGGTCGAGATCATGGCATTGGGCAGGATGTGCCGGTACATGATCGCGCCGTTGCGCATGCCTAGCGCGCGGGCGGCGCGTACGTATTCCAGGTTGCGCCCGCGCAGGAACTCGGCGCGTACCACGTCCACCAGGCTCATCCACGAAAACAGCAGCATGATGCCCAGCAGCCACCAGAAGTTTGGTTGCACGAAGCTGGCCAGGATGATCAGCAGGTACAGCACCGGCAGGCCCGACCAGACTTCCAGGAAGCGCTGCCCGGCCAGGTCGACCCAGCCGCCATAGAAGCCTTGCAAGGCGCCGGCGATGACGCCGACGATGGAGCTGGCCACGGTCAGGGTGAGGGCGAACAGTACCGAAATGCGGAAGCCGTAGATCACCCGTGCCAGCACGTCGCGGCCCTGGTCGTCGGTGCCCAGCCAGTTGTCCGCCGAGGGCGGCGCCGGGGCAGGTACGCGCAGGTCGTAGTTGATGCTTTGGTAGCTGAACGGGATGGGCGCCCACAGCACGAAGCTGTCTTTCTTGGCCAACAGCTCGCGGATGTAGGGGCTCTTGTAGTTGGCTTCCAGCGGGAATTCGCCGCCGAAGGTGGTTTCCGGGTAGCGCTTGAATGCCGGGAAATACCATTCGCCGTCGTAGCGCACGGCAACTGGTTTGTCGTTGGCGATCAGCTCGGCGCCCAGGCTCAAGCCGAACAGGACCAGGAACAGCCACAGCGACCACCAGCCACGGCGGTTGGCCTTGAAGCGCTCGAAGCGCCGGCGGTTGAGGGGGGACAAGGCCATGTCAGTGCTCCCGGCTGGCGAAGTCGATGCGTGGATCGACCAGGGTGTAGGTCAGGTCGCCGATCAGTTTCACCACCAGCCCCAGCAGGGTGAAGATGAACAGGGTGCCGAAGACCACCGGGTAGTCGCGGTTGATGGCCGCCTCGAAACTCATCAGGCCCAGGCCGTCAAGGCTGAAGATCACCTCGATCAGCAAGGAGCCGGTGAAGAAGATGCCGATGAACGCCGAGGGGAAACCGGCGATCACCAACAGCATGGCGTTGCGGAACACGTGGCCGTACAGCACCCGTGACCGGCTCAGGCCTTTGGCCTTGGCGGTGACCACGTATTGTTTGTTGATTTCGTCGAGGAAGCTGTTCTTGGTCAGCAGGGTCATGGTGGCGAAGTTGCCAATGACCAGCGCGGTGATCGGCAACACCAGGTGCCAGAAGTAGTCCAGTACTTTACCGGTGGTACTCAGCTCATCGAAGTTGTTGGAGGTGAGGCCACGCAGCGGGAACCAGTCGAAGTAGCTGCCGCCGGCAAACAGCACGATCAGCAGGATGGCGAACAGGAACGCCGGGATGGCGTAGCCGACGATAATCGCCGAACTGGTCCACACGTCGAAGTGGCTGCCATGGCGCACCGCCTTGGCGATGCCCAGCGGGATCGACACCAGGTACATGATCAGCGTGCTCCACAGCCCTAGCGAGATCGACACTGGCATCTTCTCCATGATCAGGTCGATGACCTTGGCATCGCGGAAGAAGCTGTCGCCAAAGTCGAGCTGGGCGTAGTTCTTGATCATGATCCACAGGCGCTCGGGCGGCGACTTGTCGAAGCCGTACATGCGCTCGATTTCAGCGATCAGCGCCGGGTCCAGGCCCTGTGCACCGCGGTAGTTGGAACCGGCAACGGAAACCTCGGCGCCGCCACCGGCGATGCGGCTGGTCGCGCCTTCGAAGCCTTCGAGCTTGGCGATCATCTGCTCGACCGGGCCGCCGGGGGCGGCCTGAACGATGATGAAGTTGATGATGAGGATGCCGAATAGGGTCGGGATGATCAGCAGCAGGCGGCGCAGGATGTAGGCCAGCATCTTAGTTGGCCTCGTCCGCAGGGGCTTCGCTGACCGCCGGGGTTACCCCGGGCTTGATCCACCAGGTATCGATGCCGATGTCGTACTTAGGCGACACTTTCGGATGGCCGATGTGGTTCCAGTAGGCCACGCGCCAGGTTTTGATATGCCAGTTGGGTATCACGTAGTAGCCCCACAGCAACACACGGTCGAGGGCGCGGCAGTGGTCGACCAGGCTCTGGCGCGAGTCGGCGTTGATCAGCTCTTCCACCAACTGGTCGATGGCCGGGTCGCGCAGGCCGATGAAGTTGCGGCTGCCGGGGTTGTCGGCGGCGGCACTTGACCAGAACTCGCGTTGTTCATTGCCCGGCGAGTTGGACTGCGGGTAGCCGCCGACGATCATGTCGTAGTCCCGAGATCGCAGGCGGGTAATGTATTGCGAAACATCGACCCGGCGGATGTTCAGCTCGATACCGAGGTCGGCGAGGTTGCGCTTGAACGGCAGCAGGATGCGCTCGAACTCGGTCTGCGCCAATAGAAACTCGATGCTTACCGGCTTGCCTTGGGCGTCGACCATCTTGTCGTCGACGATTTTCCAGCCGGCTTCCTGTAGCAGCTTGTAGGCCTGGCGCTGCTGCTCGCGGATCATCCCGCTGCCGTCGCTGACCGGGTTGTGGAAGGCCTCGGTAAATACCTGCTCGGGCACTTTGCCGCGCAATGGTTCGAGGATTTTCAACTCGCTGGGGCTGGGTAGGCCGTGGGCGGCCATTTCCGAATTGTCGAAGTAGCTGCCGGTGCGGGTGTAGGCGCCGTTGAACAGCTGCTTGTTGGTCCATTCGTAGTCCAGCAGCAGGCTCAGTGCCTGGCGCACCCGCACATCCTGGAACACCGGGCGGCGGATATTGAAGATGAAACCCTGCATGCCGGTGGGGTTGCCGTTGGGCAGTTCTTCCTTGATCAGACGGCCGTCGCGCACGGCGGGCACGTTGTAGGCGGTGGCCCAGTTCTTGGCGCTGACTTCCAGGGCATAGTCGAACGCGCCGGCCTTGAGTGCTTCCAGGGCGACAGTGGTGTCCCGGTAGGAGTCGAAGGTCATGACATCGAAATTATAGAAGCCACGGTTGATCGGCAGGTCTTTGGCCCAGTAATCCTTGACCCGCTCGTAGCGCACCGAGCGCCCGGCTTTGACCTCGGCGACTTTGTATGGGCCGCTACCCAGCGGGATCTCCAGGTTGCCGCGGTTGAAGTCGCGGTTTTCGTACCAGTGTTTGGGCAGTACTGGCAATTGGCCGAGAATCAGCGGCAGCTCGCGGTTGTTGGTGTGCTTGAACTTGAACAGCACCTTCAGCGGGTCTTCGGCGACTACCTCGGCGACGTCGGCGTAGTACTGCCGGTACAGTGGGGCGCCGTCCTTGATCAGGGCGTTGAAGGTGAACACCACGTCGTCGGCGCGCATCGGGTGGCCGTCATGGAAGCGTGCTTCGGGGCGCAGGTAGAAGCGCACCCAGCTGTTGTCCGGGGCCTTTTCGATCTTGCCGGCGACCAGGCCGTACTCGGTGAACGGCTCATCCTGGCTCTGGCGCATCAGGGTGTCGTAGATGCTACCGATGTTCTCGGCCGCCACGCCTTTGTTGATGAACGGGTTGAGGCTGTCGAAGCCGCCGAAGCTGGACTGGCGGAAGGTGCCGCCCTTGGGCGCGTCCGGGTTGACGTAGTCGAAGTGCTTGAAGTTGGCGGGGTACTTGGGTGGCTCATCGTACAAGGTAAGCGCGTGTTGCGGTGCGGCCAGGGCGGGAAGGCTCAGGCAGGCGAGCAACAGGCTGCCTGCCAGCCGGCGCAGACGGTGCGTTGGCGTCATTGGGCTTTCTCCGAAGTCTTGATCCACCAGCTGTTCAGCCCAAGGGTGTAGGGCGGCGTGGTGACGAAGGCGAACCGGTTGCGGTAGGCCAGGCGGTGATTGTCGAGGTACCAGTTGGGGATCATGTAGTACTGCCATGAGAGCACGCGGTCCAGGGCACGGGCGGCGGCGACCTGGTCATCGCGGGTGCGGGCGGCGAGCAAGGTGTCGAGCAGGTGGTCGACCACCGGGTCCTTGACCCCAGCATAGTTCTTGCTGCCCTTGGTCGCGGCCTGGCTGGAATGGAAGTACAGCCATTGTTCGAGGCCGGGGCTCAGGGTTTGGTTCAGGGTCATCAGAATCATGTCGAAATCGAACTGGTCCAGGCGTTGTTTGTACTGGGCACGGTCCACGGTGCGCAAGCGCGCATCGATGCCGATGCTGGACAGATTTTCGACATAAGGTTGCAGGATGCGTTCAAGGTTGGGGTTTACCAGCAGCAGCTCCATGCGCAGTTGCTGGCCTTTGCTGTCGACCAGGCGCTGGCCGTTCAGCTTCCAGCCGGCCTCGGCGAGCAGGCCCAGGGCCTGGCGTAGGGTCTGGCGGCTAATGCCACGGCCATCGGTGTGGCTGACCTTGTAGGGTTCGCTGAACAGTTTGGCGGGCAACTGGTCCCGGAATGGCGCCAGCAGCAGCCACTCTTTGCCGGTGGGCAGGCCGCTGGCGGCGAATTCGCTATTGGGGTAGTAGCTGGTTGAGCGGCGGTAGGCGCTGCTGAACAGTGCGCGGTTGGTCCATTCGAAGTCGAGCATCAGCCCCAACGCCTGGCGTACCCGCGGGTCGCTGAATGTGACCCGGCGGCTGTTCATGAACAGGCCCTGGGTTTGCGTGGGGATGCTGTGCGGGATTTGTGCCTTGATCACCTCGCCACGGCGCACGGCGGGGAAGTTGTAACCGTTGGCCCAGTTTTTTGCCTGGTGCTCGATGTAGATGTCGAATTCACCAGCCTTGAACGCTTCGAAGGCCACGGTGGCGTCGCGGTAGAACTCGTATTCCACCCGCTTGAAATTGTACTTGCCACGGTTGACCGCCAGGTCCTTGCCCCAGTAGTTCTTCACCCGTTCGAACACCAGTCGGCGCCCGGGTTGTACCTGGGTGATGCGGTAGGGGCCGCTGCCCAGGGGGGGCTCGAAGGTGGTGGCCTTGAAGTCGCGCTTTTGCCAATAGTGCTTGGGCAGCACCGGCATTTCGCCCAGGCGCAGGATCAGCAGCGGGTTGCCGGCGCGTTTGAACACGAAGCGGATGCGCAGCGGGCCCAGGATGTCCACCCGTTGTACTTCCTGCAGGTTGGTGCGGTAGATCGGGTGGCCGTCCTTGAGCAGCGTGCGGTAGGAGAAGGCCACGTCGGTCGAGGTTATCGGCTGGCCGTCATGCCAGCGGGCTTCCGGGCGCAGGTTGAACACCACCCAGCTGCGGTCCTCGCTGTACTCCACCGAGCGGGCGATCAGGCCATAACTGGAGGTGGGCTCGTCACCGGACGGGTCGTACAGGCCGGTGCCGACCATCAGCGGCTCGTTAAGCTCGCTGATGCCGTACTGCTGGAAATTGGGCGTGGTTATAGGGCTCGACCCCTTGAAGGTGTAGGGGTTGAGGGTATCGAAGGTGCCAAAAGCCATGGCCCGCAAGGTGCCGCCCTTGGGCGCTTGCGGGTTGACCCAGTCGAAGTGGGTGAAGGTGGCTGGGTACTTGAGCGTGCCGAACTGCGCGTATCCGTGGCTTTCGCTCACCATCGCGGCTGCGGGAAAGCTCAAGGCCAGGCTGAGTGATAGCAGGAGGGGACGTATCAAGTCGGCATCCGATCCAGAGGCGTTGGGCTTTGATCGGGTACAGTAACAGCTTGGTGGGGTTGGAAAAAGAGAGGTTTTGAGGGAGGGGTTGGTGGTACAGGTCGGCGTGAGCGGCGTGGTACCTGTGGGAGCGGCCTTTTGTCGCGAAAGGGGCGCTTAGCGGCCCCAGGGTCTCAGCTTCGCAGCTTGCATTGCCGGGGCTGCGAAGCAGCCCTGTCGCGAAACAAGGCCGCCCCACAGGGCCGCGCAATGGCCCTGAGCGTTATATCAATGCGAGAGGTAGACGGTCAGGGTTTGGCCCGGCTTGAGGGCGTGGCCGCTGCGTGGGTTCCAGCGTTTGAGGTGCTGCATTTCCACGTTGAAGCGCTTGGCCACCAGGTACAGCGAGTCGCCCTTGCGTACCTTGTACTGGGTGGAGCGCTTGCCGGACGCCGCTACCCGGTTGCCGGCGGCGCTCGGTCCGCTGCCACCGCGAAGTGCCAGCACCTGGCCGGCACGCAGGTTGTTGCCGGACAGACGGTTCCAGCGTTTGATGTCATTGACCGAAACACGGTTGGCCTTGGCGATGGCGCCCAGGTTGTCGCCGCGTTTGACCCGGTAGCTGCGCGCGGCCACCGGTGCCTTGGCTTCGGCCACGGCGCGGGCGAACACGGCCTTGTTCGGTTGCAGGCTGACCAGCTGTTCTGGCTTGAGGTTGGACAGGCTGTCGCTCAGCAATTGCGCCTTGGCGGTCGGTACCAGCAACTGCTGCGGGCCGTCCACGGTCATGCGTTTCTTGAAGGCTGGGTTGAGTTGGATCAACTCGTCTTCGTCGATGTTGGCAAATGCCGCCACCCGCGACAGGTCGAGGCGGTCGTTGATGGCCACCGCTTCGAAATAGGGCTCGTTGGCGATCGGGTTCAGGTTCACGCCGTAGGCTTCAGGCGTGAGCACCACCTGCGACAGGGCCAGCAACTTTGGTACGTAGTCGCGGGTTTCCTGTGGCAGCGGCAGGTTCCAGTAGTCGGTTGGCAGCCCGAGCCGTTCGTTGCGTTCCATGGCGCGGCTGACCGTGCCTTCTCCGGCGTTGTAGGCGGCCAAGGCCAGCAGCCAGTCACCATTGAACATGTCGTGCAGGCGGGTCAGGTAATCCAGCGCAGCGTTGGTCGACGCGGTGATGTCGCGGCGGCCATCGTAGAAGTTGGTCTGGCGCAGGTTGAAGTGACGGCCTGTGGCTGGCATGAACTGCCACATGCCGGCAGCACTGGCGCGTGAGTAGGCCATCGGGTTGTAGGCGCTTTCAATGGCGGGGAGCAGGGCCAGCTCCAGCGGCATGTCGCGTTCTTCAAGACGCTCGACGATGTAATGCAGGTAGAGGCTGCCACGCTCGCCAGCGCTTTCGATGAAGGTCGGGTTGCTGGCGAACCACAGGCGCTGTTGTTCGATGCGCGGGTTGACGTCGATGCTGTCCTGCAGGGCAAAGCCCTGGCGCATGCGCTCCCAGACATCCTGTGGTGCCTGCTCGGCCGGCTTGGCCAGCAGCGGTGAAGGTTTGTGCTTGATCCGCGCCTGGTAGTTGTGCGCGCGAACGCTTTCGGATTCGTCGAGCTGACGGGTGCTCTGGCAGCCCACCAAGGTGGCGGCCAGGGCCAGCGCACTGATTTGGGCCAGGCGCGTCAGGGCGACGGAATGAGAGGTTCTGCGGCTACGGGAAGACATCGGCTGACACAGGTATCCGGGCGAAAAATTTCGGCGATTCTAGAAACCGCTCCGGGCCTGGTCAACCTTTGACCATCACTTGCGATATATCTTGCGGTTATCAGAAGGTGTCCTTCCAAGACCTCAAGGCAGCAAAAACAGCGACATGCGAGGTGTTTGAATGTCCCTTCCATTCGTCTGCTTTTTGTTTAACTAATGTTTCAGAGGTACGTAAGAAGGGGTTGGTCAGACGCTCCAGGCCAATCGTTGATGGCAAGCTGATGCGATTTTCGGCGCGTAAACGGGTAACGTCCTCGAAGCGTTGCTGAACGTGCGTATTGGTCGGCTCTACCGCCTTGGCGAAGCGCAGGTTGCTGAGGGTATATTCGTGGGCGCAATACACTTCGGTCTGCTCTGGCAGTGCCGCCAGGCGGGCGAGGGCGGGCTGCATCTGTTCGGGTGTACCCTCGAACATGCGCCCGCAACCGGCGGCGAACAGTGTGTCGCCACTGAACAGAACGGGGGTTGGCGGCCCGTCGCTGAAGAAGGCAATGTGCCCCAGGGTGTGGCCGGGCACCGCCAGAACCTGGAAGGTCACGCCCAGCACGTCGACCTTGTCGCCTTCGTCCAGGGCCAGGTCGCGGCCGGGAATACGCTCGTTGGCGGGGCCGCATACTCGCGCGCCGCTCAGTTGCTTCAGCCGTTCCACACCGCCGACGTGGTCGTTGTGGTGGTGGGTGACGAGGATGTCGCTCAGCACCCACTCCGGGTTGGCGGCCAGCCAGCGTTCCACCGGGGCGGCATCACCCGGATCGACCACCGCACAACGGCGTTTGGCAGTATCCTGTAACAACCAGATGTAGTTGTCGGAGAAAGCGGGGAGAGCATCGATCTGTATCATGGTGCGGATCCGATTCGCCTAGCGTGGCACATGAGGGCATCTTAGCCGCGATGGCGCGGTGGGAGAACCTTCGAGGGAGAGCGCAATGACCGACCAAGCCTTTGCCCAGGCCGACCCGGACTGGGTCGAGCTGATCAGCCTGGCCCGTGAGTGGTTCAATGGGCCACTCGGCCAGCTGATGCTCCAGGAGGAAGAAAAACTGCTGAAAGAAGAGCTTGGGCGCTTCTTCGGCGGTTACCTGGTGCACTACGGGCCTTGCGCCGAGCCGCCACCGAGCGCGCCCCAGGTGCAGCGCAATGTGCGCCTCGGCGCGCCGCTGCCTGGGGTGGAGATCGTCTGCGAGGAGCAGGCCTGGCCGCTGAGCGAGCATGCTGCCGACGTGGTCGTGCTGCAGCATGGCCTGGATTTCTGCCTGTCACCCCATGGCCTGCTGCGCGAGGCCGCCAGTGCCGTGCGCCCGGGCGGGCACCTGCTGATTGTCGGCATCAACCCGTGGAGCAGCTGGGGCATGCGCCATTTCTTCAGCCATGGCGCGCTGCGCAAGGCGCGCTGCATCTCGCCGTCGCGGGTGGGCGACTGGCTCAACCTGCTGGGCTTCGCGCTGGAGAAACGCCGCTTCGGGTGCTATCGTCCGCCGCTTGCTTCACCGGCCTGGCAGCAACGCCTGGAGGGCTGGGAACGGCTGGCCGGCGGTTGGCAGGGCTCCGGTGGCGGGGTGTACCTGCTGGTGGCGCGCAAGATGGTGGTAGGGTTGCGGCCACTGCGCCCGGAGCGCCGCGAGCCGATGGGCAAATTGCTGCCGCTGCCACTGGCCAAGGTCAACCGCACGGCGGCCAACCCCGAAACTGACAAGCACTGAATTCAAGAGTGGTACATGAGCGATAGCGTCGAGATGTTTACTGATGGTGCCTGCAAGGGCAACCCAGGCCCTGGTGGCTGGGGCGTCCTGATGATCTACAAGGGCGTCGAGAAGGAACTGTGGGGCGGCGAACGTGAGACCACCAACAACCGCATGGAGCTGATGGCCGCGATTCAGGGCCTGATGTCGCTGAAGCGCGAATGCGAGGTGGTGCTGACCACCGACTCGCAGTACGTGATGAAGGGCATCAACGAGTGGATGGTGAACTGGAAGAAGCGCGGCTGGAAGACGGCGGCCAAGGAGCCGGTGAAGAACGCCGACCTGTGGCAGCAGCTTGATGAGCAGGTCAACCGCCACAAGGTGACCTGGAAGTGGGTGCGCGGCCACATCGGCCACCCCGGCAACGAGCGCGCCGACCAGCTGGCCAACCGTGGGGTCGATGAGGTACGCGCCCAGCGTTGAGCTGGGGTACAATCGCGGCCTTCGTAACTGATGCAAGTTGGAGCGCCCCGCGTGGAGCAGCAGCAAGATAAACGGTTCGTCATTCTCGATACCGAAACCACGGGTATGCCAGTTGGCGAAGGCCACCGGATCATCGAGATCGGCTGTGTCGAGGTCATCGGCCGGCGTCTGACCGGGCGGCACTTCCACGTCTACCTGCAGCCAGACCGCGAGAGTGACGAGGGCGCGATCAACGTCCACGGTATCACCGATGCCTTCCTGGTCGGCAAGCCACGCTTTGGCGATGTCGCCGAGGAGTTCTTCGAATTCATCCAGGGCGCCACGCTGGTCATCCACAACGCGGCGTTCGACGTTGGCTTCATCAACAACGAATTTGCCTTGATTGGCCAGCAGGACCGCGCCGACGTTTCGCAGCACTGCACCATCCTCGATACCCTGCTGCTGGCACGTTCGCGCCATCCGGGGCAGCGCAACAGCCTGGATGCGCTGTGCAAACGCTACGACATCGACAACTCCGGCCGTGAACTGCACGGTGCGCTGCTCGACTCGGAACTGCTGGCAGACGTTTACCTGGCCATGACCGGTGGCCAGACCAGCCTGTCGTTGGCTGGGCATGGCGCAGACGCCGAGGGTGAAGGGAGTGAGGCTGGCGGCAGCGAGATCCGCCGTATTACCGGGCGTACGCCGGGGCGGGTGATCATGGCCAGTGCCGAGGAACTGGAGGCACATGCCGAGCGCCTGGCGGCCATCGCCAAGTCGGCGGGTGGGCCTTCGATGTGGCAGGCCTTGACCGAGACGCCAGCGGGCTGATCGTTCGGCTGCCCCGGTCTGTTCGCGGGCACTGACAACACAGGTTCTACTACCCTGAGAAGGACGCCATGTCCTTCGGAGGTAGCCACCTGATGTACAAGGACCTCAAGTTCCCGATCCTCATCGTCCACCGTGCTATCAAGGCTGACAGTGTCGCCGGGGAGCGCGTGCGGGGCATCGCCGAGGAACTGCGCCAGGACGGTTTCGCCATTCTGGCCGCCGCCGACCACGCCGAAGCGCGCCTGGTTGCCGCCACTCACCACGGCCTGGCCTGCATGCTGATTGCCGCCGAAGGAGTTGGCGAAAACACCCACCTGCTGCAGAACATGGCCGAGCTGATCCGCCTGGCGCGCATGCGCGCGCCCGACTTGCCGATCTTCGCCTTGGGCGAGCAGGTGACCCTGGAAAACGCCCCTGCCGAAGCCATGAGCGAGCTCAACCAACTGCGTGGCATCCTTTACCTGTTCGAAGACACCGTGCCGTTTCTCGCCCGCCAGGTGGCGCGTGCCGCACACACCTACCTTGACGGTCTGCTGCCACCGTTCTTCAAGGCCCTGGTGCAGCATACCGCGCAGTCCAACTATTCCTGGCATACCCCGGGCCATGGCGGTGGCGTGGCCTATCATAAAAGCCCGGTAGGCCAGGCCTTCCACCAGTTCTTCGGGGAAAACACCCTGCGCTCGGACCTGTCTGTTTCAGTGCCGGAGCTGGGCTCGCTGCTCGACCACACAGGCCCCTTGGCCGAAGCCGAGGCCAGGGCGGCGCGCAACTTCGGTGCCGACCACACCTTCTTCGTCATCAATGGCACCTCCACAGCCAACAAGATTGTCTGGCACGCCATGGTCGGTCGCGACGACCTGGTGTTGGTGGACCGCAACTGCCATAAGTCAGTGGTGCACGCGATCATCATGACCGGCGCCATTCCGCTGTACCTGTGCCCAGAGCGCAACGAGCTGGGCATCATCGGCCCGATCCCGCTCAGCGAGTTCAGCCCCGAGGCAATCGAGGCGAAGATCCAGGCCAACCCCCTTGCCCATGGCCGTGGGCAACGTATCAAGCTGGCGGTAGTGACCAACTCCACCTATGACGGGCTGTGCTACCACGCCGGGATGATCAAGCAGGCCCTGGGTGCCAGCGTGGAAGTACTGCACTTCGACGAGGCCTGGTTCGCTTATGCGGCGTTTCACGGCTTCTTCACCGGGCGCTATGCCATGGGCACTGCCTGCGCAGCCGACAGCCCGCTGGTGTTCAGCACCCATTCCACCCACAAGCTGCTGGCGGCGTTCAGCCAGGCCTCGATGATCCATGTGCAGGACGGGGCCAGGCGGCAGCTGGATCGGGACCGCTTCAACGAAGCGTTCATGATGCATATCTCGACTTCGCCGCAGTACAGCATCCTTGCCTCGCTGGACGTGGCCTCGACCATGATGGAAGGGCAGGCCGGGCATTCGCTGTTGCAAGAAATGTTCGATGAGGCGCTGAGTTTTCGTCGTGCCCTGGCCAACCTGCGCGAGCACATTGCTGCGGATGACTGGTGGTTCAGTATTTGGCAGCCGCCCAGCACTGAAGGCATCCAGCCCTTGGCCGCGCAGGACTGGCTGCTGCAGCCGGGGGCGCAGTGGCATGGCTTTGGTGAGGTGGCGGACGGCTACGTGTTGCTCGACCCTCTGAAGGTGACCCTGGTAATGCCGGGGCTGAGTGCGGGCGGTGTGCTGGGTGAGCATGGCATCCCGGCGGCGGTGGTCAGCAAGTTTCTCTGGGAGCGCGGGCTGGTGGTGGAAAAAACCGGCTTGTACAGCTTCCTGGTGCTGTTTTCCATGGGCATCACCAAGGGCAAGTGGAGCACCTTGCTTACCGAACTGCTGGAGTTCAAGCGCCACTATGACGGCAATACACCGCTGAGCAGTTGCCTGCCGAGTGTGGGGGCTGCCGATGCCTCACTCTACCGGGGCATGGGCCTGCGCGACCTGTGTGAGCAGTTGCATGACTGCTACCGTGCCAATGCCACGGCCAAGCAGCTGAAGCGGGTGTTCACGCGTTTGCCGGAGGTGGCCGTGAGCCCCGCTCGGGCTTATGACCAGATGGTACGTGGCGAGGTGGAAGCGGTGCCGATCGAAGCTTTGCTGGGCCGTGTGGCCGCGGTGATGCTGGTGCCGTACCCGCCCGGTATTCCGTTGATCATGCCGGGAGAGCGGTTCACCGAGGCGACCCGCTCGATACTTGACTACCTGGCCTTCGCCCGAGCCTTCAACCAAGGCTTTCCGGGGTTTGTCGCGGATGTTCACGGCCTGCAGAACGAAAATGGCCGCTACACCGTGGATTGCATCATGGAATGCGAGTGATCTCGACGCCGGAGCGCGCCAGTTCGAAACGGTTTTCGCCCAAGTGGTTGACCTTGTCGCCGATGGCAAGGCGGTAGGTGGTGATGGGGGCGCCCAGCGTGCTGCCGTCGAGTTGCAGGGTGGACTCCTGGAACTCGTGCACGGGGTAGATGCGGCCTTCGGCGTCACGGGCGTGGAATTGGCCGACCATTACTGCTGCCATTTGGGTGGAAACCTCTGAATTACGTAGGAAATGTCTAAAGGCATAGACCGTGAAACAGCCTCGGAAGTTTTCGCCCTGCGGAAAAAAAACCAAAGTGCCGAGGAACGGTCATCTATAACTACAACGTCTCTTTACCCCGCAAAGGTTGGAATTGCCATGAGCCAGGTGTATTCGGTAGCAGTCGTCGTTGGTAGCTTGCGCAAGGAGTCCTACAACCGCAAGGTCGCCCGCGCACTTTCAGAGCTGGCGCCGTCCAGCCTTGCCCTGAAAATCGTCGAGATTGGTGATTTGCCGTTGTACAACGAAGATGTCGAGACCGATGCGCCGCCAGAGGCCTGGAAGCGTTTTCGCGAGGAGATCCGCCGCAGCGATGCGGTGCTGTTCGTCACGCCGGAATACAACCGCTCGGTGCCGGGCTGCCTGAAAAACGCCATCGATGTGGGCTCGCGCCCCTATGGGCAAAGCGCCTGGAGTGGCAAGCCGACAGCGGTGGTGAGTGTGTCGCCGGGGGCTATTGGTGGCTTTGGCGCCAACCATGCCGTGCGTCAGTCGCTGGTGTTTCTCGATATGCCTTGCATGCAGATGCCAGAGGCTTATATCGGCGGTGCGGCGAGCCTGTTCGAGGATTCGGGCAAGCTCAACGACAAGACCCGGCCATTCTTGCAGGCGTTTGTCGACAAGTTCGCTTCGTGGGTGAAGTTGAACAGGGCGGTCTGATCCGCAGTCGTTGGGTAGGTGCTTTGCAGGAGCGGCCTTGTGCTGCGAAGAGGCTGCTCCTACATAAAGCGTGCGCGGTGAGTTCTAGCGGAAGCTATAGGAAACCCCGGCGTATACGCCAAACCCTTCGCCCGGCGTCGAGCGGGCGTTGTCCTTGCCGGCGTCGTTGTAGGCCGGCGTCACCGTGGCCGCATAGCGCTTGTTGGTCAGGTTGCGCAAATCCAGCCAGGTTTGCCAGTCCTGCTTAGGTGAGTCCCAGCCCAGCCGCGCGCCGAGCAAGGCATATTCGTCGGCGTGGTAGCTATTGGCATAGTCCACTTGCACCTTCGACGCCATCTGCGTGTTGAGCCCGGCGTAGAAGCCGCTCGGCCAGTCATAGCGCAGCTCGGCCTGGTAGTAGTGCATAGGGATGCCAGGCAGGCGGTTATCACCGAACGTGTCGTCATCACGGTAGTGGAAATCGCTGAACGTGTAGGCCTGGCGCAGGCTCAGTTTGCCGGTACCGGCGCGTTCCCACAGGGTGCTGTCAAGGCCGGCTTCGACGCCCTGGTGCACGGTGGCACTGGCGTTGAATTCCGAGGTGAAGTTCGGCACTACCTCAACGGCCAGCAATTCGTGGCGCACCTGCGAGTAGTACCAGGCCAGGTCCCAGCGGCCAACCGCCGAATCGCCACGGGCACCCAGCTCCAGGGTGGTGGCGGTCTGGTTTTGCATTTCGATCGGCTGGATCTGCTTGCCGCCTGTGCTGGGGGCGCTCCAGATCAGTGACCACGGGTGCGGCGGTTCTACCGAGCGGCTCAGGTTACCGTACACCTGCAGGTCCGAGCGAATGTCGTAGCGCAGCCCCAGGCGTGGTGCATAGTCCCAGTCATGCATGCTCACCTTGCCGCCTTCGGCGGGGTAGGTCACGTCACTTTCCCGGCGGGTGTAAATCATTGCCAGGCCGGTGGTCAGCCACAGGTTGGGGGCCAGCTCCAGGTCGTTGCCGAGATGCAGTACGGTGTCCGAGCCCTGGTAGGTGAAGTCGCGGGTGCGCTCACCGAACACATCGCCAATGCGGGTAAATTGTGAGGCGCCGCTGTTGGGCAGGTGCTTGGTGGTGCGCCAGCCAATGGTGGTCTTGCTTTCGTGGCCAAGCAGCGTGTCGCGACGGAAATAGTTCAGCGTGCCGCTGACATCGGTGTAGGCGACCTTCAGGCGCATCGGGCCTTCACGCAGGTCCATCGGGTAATCGTGATAAACCAGGCCGGCTTCCAGGCGCGCATCGTCGTCGAGGTAGAAGGTGGTCTTGTTGCCCACCCAGGTGCTGCCTGGCTGCGGGCGGCTGTCGTCGCGGGCCAGATAGGCCGGGTTGGCCGCGCGCGGGTGGTGCTTGATCTGGTCTTTGGTCAGGCGCCCGGCCAGTTCGTTTTCGGTTTCCCGGTAACGCAGGTAGAAGCGGGTTTCCAGGTTCGGGTTGAAGCGGTAACCGACATTGGCGGCAACACCCTTGGCGCTGCCGCTGCTGTGCGTCTGGTAGCCGTCGTATTCCGAATCGGTCAGGGCCACGTAGTAGTCGAGGTTGCCCAGCACTTGGCCCGAGCTGATGTGCCGGTGCTGGTAACCACGGCTGCCAACCTCATAGCGTACTTGCAGCGGTGCGGCGTCGTAGCCAGTGTGCGTGACATAGTTGATCGCGCCACCCAAGGCCAGGGAGCCTTGGTCGAAGCCATTGGCGCCGCGCAACACCTCGGCTCGGCTGAGCCATAGCGGCTCGAACAGCTCGTAAGGGGTGCCGCCCGGGCCGGTCAGCGGCAGGCCGTCGAACATTGTGTACACCCCAGAGCCGTGCGCACCCGGCGCACGGTTGATGCCCGAGCCGCGGATCGACAGCTTGATGCCGTCGTTGCCTGCCGATTGGGCGAACACCCCAGGCTGGTAGGCCAGCACGTCCTGGTTGCTGGCCACTCGGCCTTGCCCCACGCGCTGCATGTCCACCAGGTTGCTGGCCCCCGGTATTTCACGCAGGCGCTCGCTGGCTGCCGTCAGCTCGTTCTGCTCCTCGTCGGTGATCAGGACCTGGCCCAATTCGACCGAAGACGCCCCCAGGGCGGGCTGGCTGGCGGCCAAGGCAGCCAGCAGACCGAGGCAGGGCGAGAGGGGTAAATCGGCACGCATTGTACGACTCCAGGCGAAAGGCGAATGGACAACGGCGTTGAGACGAGCGAAATGCGGCTTGGAGCACGAGGAAGTAAGCAAATCTTTTGTAACCATCGTCAGACGGTTTTGTACGAAAGTTCTTTACAAGCCACGCAAGTGGAAGCGGATGGCCTGCGCTTCGTAAGGTGACTGCAGATCGGCAGCGATGCCTTGTTCAATCACCTGTGGAGTTCATACATGACTGACAACGCTCGATACTCGCAGCAACCCCCGGCGGACGCCCCGGTGCGTCTGACGCCTCGTGAACGGCAGGTCCTGTTGTGGTGTGCCTACGGCAAGAGTTCGTGGGAGATCGGCCGGATTCTTGACTGCAAGGAGTCGACGGTGAACTTCCACGTGTCCAACATCCTGCGCAAATTCGATGTGCCTACCCGCGTGGTAGCGGTGATCAAAGCCATTCGCTACGGCTTGCTGGCCGAGCAATGAGGGGGACGCATGACCAACGATCTGCGGTTACCGCGCTTTGCCGATTGCCATGACCCTTTCTGGCCACGGGTAGACCTGGACAGGTTGCGTGAGCGCCTGCAATTGCAGCGGCCTGTCAGTGAAGCTGTGCTGGAACTTGCCGCGCGCTGCGCCGCCATCGACGCAGCACGTGAATTCGCCCGTTGGCGGGCAGTATTACGAGACCGGGGTTACAAGCGCCTCGAGGATGTGGCCGGGCACGAGCATGGGCGCGCGTTACGGGTGTGCTACATCCGTTTTGTCGAGGCTGCTGTCATGCATAGCCTAGGTTCTACAGCCTACCTGCCAGTGTCGCGCCGAGGGCTTGCCCATGCCTGAGCAATCTGTTTTCGACCAATTGCCCGCGGCAATGGTGGCGTTGCTGGGTGTGGATGGCTATGTACTGTTCGCCGCGCTACTGGGGGCTTTGCTGGTGAGTGCCGCGCGCGACCGCTTGATCACCAACATGACCAAGCGCCTGAAACTGGGCAAGAAACTGTTGCTGGTCTTCGTGACCGTGGGTGTGGGCCACTTGTTCGAACCGCTGGTTTCGTCATTGGTGCCTTTGCTGACCCGGGGGATGGCTGGATTCGTCGCGGCAGTGGTGGTGATTCCCATCAGCCTCAAAGTCATGGTCCTGGTGGATACGCTGGACCCGCGAGAACTGCTGCAGCGTTGGCGTCGTCGGAGTTAACCATTGGCCACTGCACCAAGCGCATTCAGTTGCTGTTCCAGTTGCTGGATACGCTGCTTGTCCTTGACGAACAACAAGATGGCTTGACGATCGCAGGGCGATAACGTGCGCAGCCGTTCAAGCATGTCGCACTCCCAGCCTGCGTCATCCGGGCCGGCGGTGTTGTGCTCGGCCTGGCCTAGCAATAGCCAGTCCAGTGAACACGCATGCTGCCGGGCAATTTCTATGCAAAGTGAGTATGGGACGCTGTCGCGAACCTTCCAACTGCTCAGTGTCTGTGGGCTGATGGACAGCGCGCGTGACAGCTCGGCATCTGTCTGGGCGCCAGTGAGAAGCTTAAGGCGCGTGAGCACCGCAGCAAGTACGTGAGT
>NZ_BCBQ01000054.1:0-42771 GCF_001320885.1 Pseudomonas sp. NBRC 111140 | reverse complement strand
ACAGCTCAAGGCCGTGCTCAACGTGACCGGCGACATCGACCTGGGCCCCACCCCCAACGAGCGCTTCGGGCTGGCCGACCCTGCCAGCTGGCCCGATGACCAACTGGATTGGCGCACCTCACCGGTGGACCTGGCATTCCTCAACGCCGCAGAAAAGCCCGCCGGCAAGCGCGGCTTCGTCAAGGCGGTCGGTGACCAGTTGATGTTCGCCGACAACACCCCGGTGCGCTTCTGGGGCACCAACTTGTCTGCCTACTCGCTGTTCAAAAGCCCGGACGAAGAAATCCGCCAACAGGCCAAGCGCCTGTCGGCCCTGGGTTTCAACCTGGTGCGCCTGCATCACCACGACTCGCCCTGGGTCAGCCCCAACGTGTTCGGCGACGGCACCCTGGTGCGCGATACCCAGCAGCTCAGCGCCGAATCGTTACGCAAACTAGACCTGTGGATCAAAGCGCTCAAGGACGAAGGCATCTACATCTGGTTGGACATGCATGTGCAGCGTGCATTTACCGCCAACGACAACATTGAAGACTTCAAGGAGTTGCCCGAGAAGGAAGGTCGCGTTGACCTGAAGGGTTACGCCTACGTGAACGACAGTATCCAGAAAGCGATGAAGCGCTTTGCCGAGCAGTACATGACCCATGTGAACGAGTACACTGGGCTGGCGTACAAGGACGACCCGGCCATCGCCGCCGTGCTGATCACCAACGAGAACGACCTCACCCAGCACTACGGCAACGCCCTGTTGCCAGACAAGGATGTACCACGCCACAGCGAACGCTACATGTCGGCCGCCAAGGCCTTCGCCAGGCAACATGACCTGCCCGCCGACCTCACCTGGCGTGCCTGGGAGCATGGCCCGTCCAAGCTGTTTCTCAATGACCTGGAGCAGCGCTTCAATGCCGACATGATCGCCCACTTGCGCGGCCTCGGTGTAAAAGTACCGATCGCGACCACCAGCACCTGGGGCGGCAACGGTTTGAGCGCGTTGCCGGCGCTTACCGCAGGGGATGTCATCGATGCCCATAGCTACGGTGCCAATGGCCAGCTGGAGAAGAACCCACTGACCAGCGACGGCATGATCGACTGGATAGGCGCCGCCCAAGTGGTCGGCAAACCACTTACTGTCACCGAGTGGAACGCTGAACCCTTCCCGCTGCCCGACCGTCACTCACTGCCGCTATACGTGGCCGGTACCGCCAGCCATCAGGGCTGGGACGCGATGATGCAATACGCCTACAGCCAACAGGGGTTCAACCCCGGCTGGCGCACCGCGGACAACTGGCACGCCTACAACGACCCGGCGATGATCGCCACGCTACCCGCCGCCGCCCTGCTCTACCGCCGTGCGGACGTCAAGCCAGCCACCACTCGCTACGTGTTCGCACCAACACCTGCCACCCTCTACGATCAGGAAATCACTCCACGCAATTCAGTGCTGTTGCGCACGGCCATGGAAAAGGGCCAGTTGCAGATCGCGCTGCCACAAACACCGGAACTGCCTTGGCTGAAGCCTGCGGCTATCCCGGCAGGCGCACAGGTACTGCAGGACCCAGGGCAATCGCTGCTGCCCGCCGATGCCACCGAGTCGGTAACCGACACTGGCGAGCTCAAACGCAACTGGCAACAAGGCCTCTACACCATCGACACGCCGTTGACCCAGGCCGCCACCGGCTGGCTGGGCGGCCGCTCGATCAGCCTGGGGGCCATTGAGGTTAATTCGAAAACACCTTATGCCAGCGTCGTGGTGCAGAGCCTGGACGGTAAACCCTTGGGCCAGTCGCGTGAGCTGCTGCTTTCTCTGGGCACCCGTGCCATGCCCAAGGCCGATGACAAGACACCCTTCAATGTCGAACCCCTTGAAGGCAGCCTGACCCTCAAAGCGCCCGCTGGCCTGAAACTGTTCGCCCGCGATGCGCAGGCACAACTGAAGCCACTGCCGGCGGCGTACAAGGATGGGCAATACACCCTTACCTTCGACGGTCACTACATGTCCAACTGGCTGTTCTTGAAATAGAGCATATGGCCATCTACGCTCAGGTCACCTGTCGCTGATCATCCCACCTGCACGTTTCAGGGAGGGTTCGCTGCGTCTGTAAACAGCAGTTTCCAGGAGGTAGGGATGAAATTTCTGGTGGTGGGTGGCGCGGGTTACATTGGCTCGCACATGGTCAAGCACCTGCTTGCTGTGGGCCACGAAGTGGTGGTGGCAGACCTGGTCTGGCCTGGCCCGGGCATCCAGTGGGCCAAGCTCGACATTGCCGACGAGGCCGCACTGGATGTGCTGTTTGGCGTCTGTCGCTTCGATGCGGTGTTCCATTTTGCCTCGTTCATTCAAGTGGGCGAGTCGGTCAGCGCGCCCGGCAAGTACTACCAGAACAACGTCGCAGCCACCCTTGCCCTGCTGCAGGCCATGGTGAATGCCGGCATCAAGCACCTGGTGTTTTCTTCGAGTGCCGCCGTTTATGGCAACCCACAGTACGTGCCGATCGATGAAGCGCACACCAAGGGGCCGATCAACCCTTATGGGCTGAGTAAATGGATGGTCGAGCAGATTCTTGAGGACTTCGACCGTGCCTATGGCTTGAAGTCGGTTTGCCTGCGCTATTTCAATGCCGCAGGCGCTGACCCCGAAGGGCAGCTGGGGGAACGTCACGACCCGGAAACCCACCTGATTCCATTGATCTTGCAGGCGGCATCTGGCCGGCGGGAGGCGGTGACCGTGTTTGGCCGCGACTACGATACGCCGGATGGCACCTGCATACGTGACTACGTGCATGTTGCAGACCTGGCCGCGGCCCATGCGCTGGCAGTGGACTATTTGCTGGCAGGTGGCGAGCGTACCGCGTTCAACCTGGGCAACGGCTTGGGCTTTTCGGTGCAGCAGGTGATCGATACGGCGCGGACGGTGACCGGGCGGCAGATCAATGCCCTCGATGCGCCGCGCCGCGCTGGCGACCCGCCACGGCTGGTGGCTGATGCGAGCAAGGCGATACAGGTACTGGGCTGGCGGCCAGAGTTTGCCTCGCTGGAGCAAATTGTGCGGCATGCCTGGCAGTGGGAGTTGCAGTATCCCTGGACTGTGCAGCAGGGCTGAGGATCTTGGGGGCGCTTTGCGCCCCATCGCGACACAAGGCCGCTCCCACAGGTGCAGCGCAAATGGTCGATTTTTGCGCTGCACCTGTGGGAGCGGCCTTGTGTCGCGATGGGCTGCAAAGCAGCCCGACAATCAGTAATAGGTCCGCGGTTGCTCGTCCGCCTTGTTCAACACCGTCCCAATCAGGTTCACCGTGGCCAGGTGATGCAGGCAATCCTCGATTTCCTTTTTGTTGTTCATCCCGTTGGCCACCACCAGCAACACACAATCGAACTTGGGTATCACGGTGATCGCATCGTCCGAGCTGAGCAGCGGTGGCAAATCGAAAATGCAAATACGCGACTCGTAGCGGTTGCGCAAATCGCTGATCAGGTTGTTCACTTTGGGCGACGACAGCATCTCGGTGGACAGCGGGACTGGCACCCGCGTTGGCAGCACCACAAAGCGCGGCAAGGTCGGGTTGACCAGGCATTCCTGCAACTCGGCCTTGTCCGTCAGGAACTCGTTCAGCGCTTGCTCCATGGGCAGGCCCAGGGTGCTGCCAACCTTGGGCCGGCGCAGGTCGAAGTCCACCAGCAACGCCGTCTTGGTGGTGTGGTGGGCAATACTCATGGCCAGGTTGATCGCCAGCACCGTCTTGCCCGCTTCAGGCGTTGGCGAGGTGATCGCCAGCGTGCGCCAGCCGTTTTCCTCCATGGCCCTGAGCACCTGCGTGCGCAGCAGGTCGATCGGCCCGTTCATGTTGGAGTTCTTGTTGTACGCCACGATGCGGTGGCGCTCCAGGTGGTCCGCACGCAGGGGCACCACCTTGGTATTCACGTAGTCGAACTGCCCCGGCACTTCTGCCAGCGCCGTACCGGGGGCGGGAGACAGTGCCTGGGGTGTGCCTGGGGTAACCTGATGAAGATTATTGCCAACAGCCGGCTTGGTCCTGTCCATCACTGCTTTCCCTATACAAACCGAGACATGACTTTGAACAACAGCACATCCAGTGGCATGTAGAACATGTGCACCAACACTACCATGATAGCCGCCAACGCCAGTGCCGCCAGGATCAGCCGGTTGCGCCAGCGCTTGCGCCTGGCCACGTCGGCCCTGGTATCGATATAGGGCACCGCAACCAAAACCCGTTTACCCAGCAGGTTTTCCAGGGCGCCAACACCGCGCACGCGCTGATTGAGCATTTCCATCAGCATCACCAGCGCACCGCCGCCAGCAGGTGCCAGCACCAGGCCAAGCGCCGCGATTTTCTTGCGGTTTGGCTTGATCGGCTTCTCAGGCAGCAGAGGGGGCTCCAGTAGCACGAAGCGTTCGGCCTTGTTTTCCTGCTCGAGGCTTTCGGTAATCTTCGCGCCCATTTCCTTGGCGCGGATTTCTTCATACTTTTTACGTGCGTTGTCGTGGTCACGCATCAAGGTCACCAACCCGCGCTCGACCTGCGGTGCTTCGAGGATCTCAGCTTCGTAGCCTTCCATCTTCTTGGTCAGCTCACGCTTCTGCTCGGACAGTGAGGCAATCCGCTCCTGGGCAGCGCTCATCTTGGCGCGCACACGGGCCACGTCGAGGCTGACCGTGGACGCTGCCGCCGTACGATCGCCACTGGCTTCGAGCGCCTGGATCTTGCGTTTGATCGCCACCACATCCGGGTGGGCGTCCTTGTAGCGGGTCAGCAGCCGGGCATACTCGGCCTTCAGGCTTGGCAGGTCCTGGGGTTGGTCGGCAGAGGCTGGCCTGGTGCCCTCAGTCGTTTTGGTCGCCAGGCCGGCATTGGCCGCGGACAGTTCCAGCTCCAGGTAGCGCAGCTCTTCCTGGGCAGCCTTGTAGTCACGGTCGACTTCGCGGAACTCCAGCTCCGAACGCGACAGCATGTTCATGCGCAGGGTCTGGTGCTCGGGCAACGCATTGGCATGAGCCTGCTTGAAATCGGCCAGCTGGTTTTCCAGGCTGGCCAGTTCGGCGCCCAGTTTGTTGGCTTCCTGGGTAAGAAACTCGGTGGTTTCGTTGGCCCGCTCGGTGCGCTGCTTGAGGTTTTCGTTGAGGAACAGCGTCACCAACTCGTCGGCGACTTCCTTGGCCACTTGCGCTTGCTTGTGCTCGAACGACACATTGAACGCCACGGTCGCTTCACCACGGCCACGGACAAAGGTGGTGAGGGTTTCGACCACGATGGCGTTGCGCATCTGGTCGATCTTGTCGCTTTCACTGAGGCGCTTGTCGGCGAACAAGTCGTACTTGCCGATGATGCGCAGCAGGTTTTCACGGGTCATCACCCGCTGGCGGATCACCTCGATGCGCTCATCGGCAAAGCTGGTGTTGTTGGTCGACACCAGCTCGGGCGAAATCTGCTGCGACTCCACCAGAATGGTGCCGGTCGATTGGTAGATCGGCGGCACCATCAAGGCGACGGCGACGGTCGCGACAAGAATGACTGCGGCACTCACCCCTAGCACCAGGGCTCTGTCCTTGATAATGGCGATGTAATCTCTGAGGGAGAGCTCGTAGTCAGACTTCATGGGGCCACCTGCCTGCGGTTCAGATGTCGGGGTACCTGTACGTCAACGTCAAACCAACGATCGTTGCGGTCGCATCCGGTACATGGTCCTGTTGCCGTTCCTTGTACATCAGTGACAGGCGCAGGTCCCAGTAAGGCGAAAACTGGCGGCTGGCCCATACGCTGTAAGTCTGCAGCGTGTTGGGCGACTGCCCTTTGCTGTCTTGCCAGGCCGCGTCGGCGCCCACCCGAGTCAGTTCGGCCACCGCGTAGCTCCATACACCACGCACCTGGTCCAGCTCGGCGAAACCGCCTTCGGCGCTGGCCACCGTGCTGCGTTCGGCGGTAAAGCTGGCATCGGCACGCGGGCCGGTGTACAGCAACGCAACCCCACCCTCCCCACGCCGGCCGCCGTCGTCACCAGACACCTGGTTGACGCCAATGTGGGCATCGGCGCTCAAACCTTCGGCAAGCTGGTACTTGACGCCGACTGCAGGGGTGTAGCTGTTGGAGGCGGTCGCGGTAAGGTCCTGCTCAGGCTCATAGCGTCGTGCGCCAAAGCGGGTGTACACATCGGCCCGCTCGCTCCAGGCGTAAGTCCAGGTAAATACGTTCGCCAGCTCCTCGTAGCCCGTCAGCGTACTGATGTCATAACGGGCACGGTTGTAAGTGGTTTCGTTGCTCAAGGTGCTGCGTTCAGTTACCGCCTGGCTCCAGTTGCCCGTCAGGGTGTAGAGCTTTTGCGTACCGTCGGTGGTGATCACCCCGGTGTCCAGCACTGTCCCCGACAGCGTCGAGCTTTCGTTGTAGCGCGCCACCAGGCCGAACCGCCCACGCTCGGTGGTGCGCTGCCAGCCCAGGCTGATATCGGGATCTTCACGGTCATCGACTATATCCGTGTCGGACGAGCGCAACACATGCATGCCCAGCCCCAACCTCAATTCGTCACGGTCGAACGTACCGATCAGGGTGTAATCAGGCGCAATGATCGTGCGCGTTATGCCCTTCTCCCCCGAGGTCAGCAACAAAGGGTTGCTGTCATATTCGACGGATGTCGGTACCGCCACCGTAGACTGCCAATTTGCCGCCAGGACCGCGTCCGTAAACGGCAAGGCCAAGATTGCCGTTGCAATGCTAGTTGTTCTAAGAAGAGGCATTAAATGTTCTTATTAAAAGGCAAGATCAAGGAACGACCAGCGTATCGCCAGCCTGAAGTTGGATGTTGGTGGACATGTCCCGCCCAGACACCAGGTCCTTATATCGCACGGGCAGGATCTTTTGGGAAGCGCCTGCGCCACGGACCACCTTGATTTCGCTTTCGTCAGCAAACTTGTCCAGGCCACCCGACATGCTCAAAGCTTGAAGCACCGCCGTAGGGCCTGCCATTTGCACCGGCCCAGGCTTGATCACTTTGCCTTGTACGTAGACCATGTTGCCGGCGATGCTCTTGACGACAACGCTGACGTTAGGGTCGGGAAGGAACTTTTCGAGTTTGGCAGCCACCTGTTTTTCGACTGCCGTCACATCCAGGCCGGCGACATTGATGCGCCCGGCCAGGGGGAAGGTGATACTGCCATCGGGAAGAACGGTGGCTTCTTGACGCAGGCTGTCTTCCTGCCACACCGAAACCATCACCACATCGCCGGGGCTGAGCAGATAGGCAGCACTGCTCTGGTCGGCGTTACCGGCGCCAGACCACACCGTCAGCAGGCAGAACGCGGCAAACATTGAACGCACCATGAGGGTCCCTCCGGCCAAATGGCCCGACAAAGAGCACTGAATGAGAACAACACACCAACTCTCGCTCCGCTTCGCGACGTACCGCTGCCGCGATGGCCTCGACCTTCCTGGAGGCCCTTGCCTTGACGCTGTAGACGTGGGCTGCAACACCCTGCAGACATGGGCCTATACAGGCTACTGGGAATATAGCAACGGTTGAAGAATTCACAAGCCAGGTCTTGCGCTTGCGGCATGCATCCCTTCACATGCCAGGCATGCGGTTCAGATCTTTCTGCGGTTGGCAACGGCTACAAAGCCGATGACGGCAAAGGCAAAGAACCAGCCGGCAGTTGAAACAGGAATGATACTGTTCTGATTTATATACGAATCTGCCGCGCGCGCAGCGCCACTCAGCATTACCAGCAAAAACATCGATTTGATAATCAGAGTCGTGCGCATACACCCCTCCAGAAAACAGGAAAAATCAAATAGTTATTAGCGCGGTGTGGCGGGAGTTGTTTCTTTGTTGACTTGAGCTTATGGGCACAATGACATTACGTCAATGATCCGACACCATAATAAAATTCAATGGGCGATGGGGGCTTTCGTCAAAATATCGACATGCAATTTATGCAAGGGCGCGCTATCAGGGCGGAGGCTGCGTTTCACGGCTGAGAACGCATAGGGGGCATGCCCTGCCCCCAGAGGTTTCACTCGTCTGCGTGGTGAACCACGACCAGCAACTGCGCCGGCGTGACACCTACCGAGCGTAGCCGGTGCGGCGTCTGGGCGTTGAAATGAAGGGCATCGCCCTGTTCCAGCAGCACCCGTTCGTTCATGAAGTCCACTTCCACCTGGCCAGCATGCACGAACAGGAACTCCTCGCCCTGGTGTTCCTTGAACGTGGGGTCACTGAATTCGGAGGGTGGCTGGATCAGGAACGGCAGCAGGCTGCGTTGGCCGACCTGGCTGGTGAGGGCCGCGTATCCCGGCCCTTGCCCATCGCCTACCAACGCCTGGCGCTGGCCATGGCGCACCAGGCTGTAGCGGCTCTGCCCAGCCTGTTCTTCGGCGAACAGCTCTTCGACATTGACGTTCAGCGCCCGTGCCAGTTTCAGCGCCGCCGCGATCGAGGGCGTGTTGAGGCCGCGCTCGACCTTGGACAGGTAGCTTTTGGTCATGCCGGTCTTTTCGGCGAGCATTTCCAGGGTCATCCCCAGTTTCTTACGCAGCAGTTTCAATCGAATAGACATGTAACGCGTGTTTCCCAGGCTGAGGCAGCCATGATACGCGTCTGAAAGCTGACGCCAAGCCTGCAGGGATGGCCTTCAATCAAGGCATCACTGGCGGTACGTACTGCAACGTCGTACCCAGTGCCCACAGCAACACCAGCACCAACGGCACATGCACCAGCAACTGCACGAACGAGAAGCCGATCAGGTCGCGCGCCTTGAGCCCCAGTACGCCCAGCAGCGGCAGCATGTAGAACGGGTTGATCAGGTTCGGCAAAGCTTCGGCAGCGTTGTAGATCTGCACCGCCCAGCCCAGGTGGTACTGCAGGTCATTCGCCACCAGCATCACGTAGGGGGCCTCGATGATCCACTTGCCACCGCCCGAGGGGATGAAGAAGCCCAGCACCGCCGAATACACCCCCATCAGCACGGCATAGGTGTCATGGGTGGCAATCTGGGTGAAGAACAACGAAATATGGTGGGCCAGGGTCTGTTCGTCGACACCCTTCACCTGGGTGAGGATGGCGGCGATCGAACCGTACAGCGGGAACTGGATCAGCACCCCCGTGGTGGTCGGCACGGCACGCGCCACCGCGTCAAGGAAACTGCGCGGGCGCCAGTGCAGCAAGGCACCGAGCATGATGAACAACAGGTTGTAGGTGTTCAGCCCGGAGATAGCGGTAATCGCCGGCTTGGTGGCGAACTCCTGGTACAGCCAGCCAGCGGCCAGGGCCACCAGCAGCAGAATCAGGATGGGGCTGTGCTCCAGCCACTCACCTGGGCGGGTACGTTGCGGTGCGGGCGGCGCCGTGAAGGTGGGGTCGACACCACAGTCTTCAGCGCTGCGTGCACTGTTCGGGCCCGGGGCGGTGGCGTAGGCGATCACCAGCGAGACCACCACCAGCGCCGCCAACATCACGCCGGACTGCCAGAGGAAAATGGTTTCGGTGAACGGGATCACCCCAGTAATCGACAGGATCGAGGGTGGCAGGCTGGCCGGGTTGGCTTGTAGCTGCGCCGCCGACGATGACAGGCCCAGCGCCCACACCGCGCCCAAGCCCAGGTAGGCAGCCGCACCGGCGGCGCGGTAGTCCATTTTCAGGTCGGTGCGCCGCGCCAGGGCGCGTACCAGCAAACCACCGAACACCAGCGACAGGCCCCAGTTGAGCAAGGAGGCCAGCATCGATATCAGCGCTACCCAGCACACGGCCGAGCGACCGTTGCCGGGGATGCGCGCCAGGCGATCGATCAGACGCGCGGCGGGCGGCGAACTGGCAACCACATAGCCACCAATGACCACGAAGGCCATCTGCATGGTGAACGGGATCAAGCTCCAGAAACCGTCGCCAAACGCTTTGGCGGTGTCGGTCGGCTTGGCCCCCATGGCCAGTGCGCCAATGCACACCAGCAGCACCGCCAAGGCGGCGAACACCCAGGAATCGGGGAACCAGCGTTCGGCCCAGTTGGAGCAGCGCAAGGCAAAGCGCGCGGAACGGCTGTCTTGAATTTCAGCGGCCACAGTTGAATTCCTTTTATTGGTTTTATGAGGTGACACGTGTTGCCAGAAAACACAAAACCCTGTGGGAACGGCCATGCCCGCGAATGCATCGGTAAATTCACCGCAGCATTCGCGGGCACGCCCGCTCCCACAGGGTAGGATCGTGTAATGCCTTAGAAGGTCATTTCCTTCACATCATCCGGCACGATCAGCTTGCCGGCGGTTTTCTCGATGATTTCCTCGACGCTCACCCCCGGCGCAGTCTCGCGCAGGATGAACGCGCCGTCTTCGATTTCCAGGTAGGCCAGGTCGGTAAGCACCTTGCGGATGCAACCGGCACCGGTCAGCGGCAAGCTGCACTGGGGCAATAGCTTGGACTCGCCATCCTTGGAGGCGTGGGTCATGGTGACGATGATGTTGTCGGCGCCAGCCACCAGGTCCATGGCGCCACCCATGCCCTTGACCAGCTTGCCCGGGATCATCCACGAGGCGATGTTGCCCTGCACGTCCACCTCGAAAGCACCCAGCACGGTCAGGTCGACGTGGCCACCACGGATCATGGCGAACGATTGTGCCGAATCGAAGATCGAGGCACCGCGGCGGGCGGTGACGGTTTGCTTGCCGGCATTGATCATGTCGGCATCGATAGTGCTTTCGGTCGGGAATTCGCCCATGCCGAGCAGGCCGTTTTCCGACTGCAGCATCACATCCATATCGGCCGGTACATAGTTGGCCACCAGGGTCGGAATGCCGATGCCCAGGTTGACGTAGTAGCCGTCCTTCAGTTCACGGGCGACGCGTTGTGCCATCTGTTCGCGGGTCAGTGCCATGGTCAGGATCTCTTTGTTGTTCTGGTGATGGCGCTCAGGCCTTGACGGTGCGCTTTTCGATACGCTTTTCGAAGGTGCCGACGATGACACGGTCCACGTAGATGCCCGGGGTGTGGATTTCGCTGGGCAGCAGCACGCCCGGCTCGACGATTTCTTCCACTTCGACCACGGTGATCTTGCCGGCGGTGGCCGCCAGCGGGTTGAAGTTTTGCGCGGTGTTGCGGTACACCACGTTACCGTAGTGGTCGGCCTTCCAGCCCTTGACGATGGCAAAGTCACCGGTGATGGATTCTTCGAGGATGTACTTGCGGCCCTTGAACTCGCGCACTTCCTTGCCGTCGGCTACCGGTGTGCCGTAGCCGGTGGCAGTGTAGAACGCCGGGATGCCGGCCCCTCCCGCGCGCATTTTTTCGGCGAGGGTGCCCTGCGGGGTCAGTTCCACTTCCAGTTCGCCGCTGAGCAGCTGGCGCTCGAACTCGGCGTTTTCGCCCACGTAGGAGGCGATCATCTTGCGGATCTGCCGGTCTTCCAGCAGCACACCCAGGCCGAAGCCGTCGACGCCGCAGTTGTTGGAGACCACCGTCAGGCCCTTGACGCCACGCCGCTTGATTTCGCTGATAAGGTTTTCCGGGATGCCGCACAGGCCAAAGCCACCGGCCAGTACCGTCATGTTGTCGGTCAGGCCTTCGAGGGCCTGTTCATAGGTTGCAACGCGCTTGTCCAGTCCGGCCATGCTGATCCGCCTTTTGTAGTTGTTGAACCGACGAGGCTGTCGGTGAGCGTGTGCAGACATCTTCACCGCAAGCGACTGATTTGTTAATTTTGTTTTCGTCATCGATTGATAACTTTTACAAAACAAACAATAGGCCCGACATGAACGTCAAGCAACTGCGCGCCTTTGTCGCCGTGGCCAAGTACCAGAGCTTCGCCCAGGCCGGTGAACACCTGCATGTTTCGCAACCGGCCTTGAGCCTGACCATCAAGGCCCTGGAAGAAAACCTTGGCGGCGCCCTGCTCAGCCGCACCACGCGCAGCGTCAGCCTGACCGCCGAAGGCGAAGTGCTACTGCCACTGGCACGGCGCCTGCTGGCCGACTGGGACGACACCGAAGAGATGCTGCGCCAGCGCTTCACCCTGCAACTGGGCCGCGTGTCGGTGGCGGCCATGCCGGCCTTCGCCGGCAATTTGCTGCCCCATTCGCTCAAGGTGTTTCGCCAACGCTACCCCAAGGTCAACGTCACCGTGCATGACGTGATCAACGAACAGGTACAGGAACTGGTTCGCCATCGCCGCGTCGAGCTGGGCATCGGCTTCGAGCCGGATAACATCGATAGCCTGGACTTTCACCCGTTGTACATGGACCGCTTCGTTGCAGTGCTGCCCGCCGACTCACCCTTGGCACTGCTGCCCCAGGTCAGCTGGGCACAGCTGATGGCCGAAGATTTCGTGGCCCTGCAACGCCCTTCGGCGGTGCGCCTGCTGATGGAGCAGAATGTGGCGGCCCAACACGGCAAGCTGGCAGTGGCCTTCGAGAGCCACCAGCTGACAACCATTGGCCGCATGGTCGCCAGCGGCCTGGGGGTCAGTGCCGTGCCGGCGCTGTGCATCAACCAGATGCAGGAGCTGGGCGCCCGTTGCGTGACCTTGGTCGAGCCTGTCGTCGAACGGCGCATTGGCGTGATTGCGCTCAGCGAGCACCAGCTTTCCACCGCAGCGCAAGCGCTGCTTGAAGTTCTGCTTTCCAATACCCGCATCCCGGAGGTGACATGCGTTATGTGAAACTGGCAGGTACGCAGGTCCCGGCCATCGGCCAGGGCACTTGGTACATGGGGGAAGACCCTGCGCGCAAGGCTGACGAAGTGGCGGCCCTGCAACAGGGTATCGAGCTGGGCCTGAACCTGATCGACACCGCCGAGATGTATGCCGAAGGGGGGGCGGAAGAAGTCGTTGGCCAGGCCATTGCCGGGCGCCGCGAGCAGGTGTTTCTGGTCAGCAAGGTCTACCCGCACAATGCCGGCCGCCGCAACATGTCGGCCGCCTGCGAACGTAGCCTCACGCGCCTGGGCACCGACTGCATCGATCTTTACCTGTTGCACTGGCGAGGCCAGCACCCGCTGGAGGAAACCGTCGAAGCCTTCGAACGCTTGCGCGAGCAAGGCAAGATCAAGCGCTGGGGCGTGTCCAACTTCGACGTCGATGACCTGCGCGAACTGCACAACCCTGACTGTGCCACCAACCAGGTGCTGTACAACCCGGCCCAACGTGGCATCGAATTCGACTTGCTGCCGTGGTGCGAAAAGCGTGCATTACCGACCATGGCCTACTGCCCGCTGGCCCAAGGCGGGCGCTTGTTGCAACACCCGGTACTGGCAGAAATCGCCGAGCGCCATGGCGCCACACCGGCCCAGGTTAGCCTGGCCTGGGTGACCCGTGATGACGGGGTGGTTGCCATCCCCAAGGCGGTGACGCCCGAGCATGTGCGGCTGAATGCGGCTGCGGGTGCGCTGACCTTGACCCGCGAAGACCTGCGAGCGATTGATCGGGCGTTCCCGGCACCCACGCGCAAGCAGCGGTTAGCGATGGTCTGAGTGGTAGCACTGCTAATTGTATGAGCGGCCTTGGGCCGCTCATACAATTAGCGTACGGTTAATGAAAATCCCGGCTACGCACATCCAGCCCTTGCAACAGCGGGCTCACATCCTCCAGCCGCCGTGCAATCAAGTGCCGCACACCATTCTCCTGCTCCAGCCGCCCACTGACCTTGAGCAGCTGAGACCCCACCAAGGCCCGCCGCTGCCGTTCGGCAATGTCCCGCCACACCACCACGTTGACCATCCCGTGCTCATCCTCCAGGGTAACGAAGGTCACTCCACTCGCGGTCTGGGGCCGTTGGCGGCCTACTACCAGCCCGGCCACGGCAATGGTGTCGCCATGCTCGACACCTTGCAGCTCACTCGAGCTACGACACCCCAGCGCCCTCAGGCGTGAGCGCAGCAGGGCCAGTGGATGCGGGCCAAGCGTAGTACCGAGGGTTTGATAATCGGCTACCAGGTCCTCGTCCACGGTAGGTGCAGGCAAAGCCACCGCCACTTCCGGCAAGGCTTGCACGTCGGCGAACAACGGCAGCTGCGGCTGCACCGCTGCCACCTGCCAGCGTGCCTGATGCCGATCGCTGGCCAAGGCCCGCAGCGCTCCGGCATCGGCCAGGCGGGCTCGGGCCCGTGAGTCGAGCCCGGCACGCAGGCACAGGTCTTCGATGTCGCGCCATGGCCGTTGCGCCCTTGCCTGCTGCAAACGCCTGGCATCGGCTTCGGCCAGGCCACGCACAAGGCGCAAGCCCATGCGAATGGCCAACGTGCCATGCTCATCAGGCTCGAGGGTACAGTCCCATTCACTGTGGCAAACGTCTACGGGCCGCACCTCGATACCCTGGCGGCGAGCCTCCTGCAGCAACTGGTCAGGGCTGTAGAAGCCCATCGGCCAGCTGTTGACCAACGCACACGTGAAGATCGCCGGCTCATGGCACTTCAACCAACTGCTGGCGTAGCACAGCAGGGCAAAACTGGCCGCATGCGATTCAGGGAAGCCATAGCTGCCAAAGCCCTTGATTTGCTCGAAGATGCGCTCGGCAAACGCCAGCTCGTAACCGTTGCGCAGCATGCCCTGTACCAGCCGCTCGCGGTGCGGTTCCAGGCCCCCATGGCGCTTCCAGGCCGCCATGCTGCGGCGCAACTGGTCAGCCTCGCCCGGCGTATAGTCGGCTGCGACCATGGCCAGTTCCATCACCTGCTCCTGGAATAGCGGTACACCCAACGTACGTTCGAAGACTGCCTTGAGTTGCGCGGACGGGTACGTCACCGGCTCCTGTTTCAGGCGCCGGCGCAGGTACGGATGAACCATGTCGCCCTGGATCGGACCGGGGCGGACGATGGCCACTTCGATGACCAGATCGTAGAACGTGGTGGGCCGCAGCCTGGGCAACATGGCCATTTGCGCGCGTGACTCGATCTGGAACACACCCATGGTCTCGGCGCGGCTGATCATGGCGTAGGTGGCTGGGTCTTCGCTGGGGATGGTCGCCAGGGTCAGCTGCCGGCCACGGTGGCGCTGCAGCAGGTCGAAGCAACGGCGCAAGGCACTGAGCATGCCCAGCGCCAGCACGTCGACCTTGAGCAAGCCGACCATGTCCAGGTCGTCCTTGTCCCACTGGATCACCGTACGCTGCGCCATGGCCGCATTCTCCACTGGCACCAACTGGTCGAGCGGTTGCTGGGAGATGACGAAGCCACCTGGGTGTTGCGACAGGTGCCGGGGGAAGCCGATCAGTTCACCAGCAAGTACCAGCACCCGCCGCAGCGAAGGGCTGCCGGCCTCAAAACCGGCCTCGGCCAGGCGCTGCTCATCGGGTATACGGTCGCTCCAGCGGCCACAGCACTTGGCCAATGCATCCACCTGGTCGGCAGGCAGCCCCAGCACCCTCGCCACATCCCGCACAGCTCCGGCGGCATGATAGGTGTTGACCACCGCCGTCAGTGCTGCACGGTGCCGGCCATAGCGGCGGAACACGTACTGGATCACTTCTTCGCGTCGGTCATGCTCGAAATCCACATCGATATCGGGCGGCTCGTTGCGTTCGCGAGACAGAAATCGCTCGAACAGCAGGTGATGCTCCATAGGGTCGAGTTCGGTGATGCCCAGCACGAAACACACTACCGAGTTGGCTGCCGAGCCACGGCCCTGGCACAGAATGCGCTGGCTGCGGGCGAAAGCGACAATGTCGTGCACGGTCAAGAAATAGCTTTCGTAACCAAGCTCTTCGATCAACGCCAGTTCCTTGGCCAGCACATCGCGCACCTTTTCACTTGGCCCGTTTGGCCAGCGCAACGGCAAGCCCTGCTCGCACAGATCACGCAACCAGCTGGCCGGGGTGTGGCCCTCGGGCACCAGTTCGCACGGGTACTGGTATTTCAATTCGCTGAGGTCGAATTGACAGCGCTGGGCAATGGTCAAGGTCTCTGCCAGCAAGTTGGCCGGGTACAGTTCCCCCAGTTGCGCTTGGCTGCGCAGGTGCCGCTCGCCGTTGGCAAACAGAAAGCGCCCGGCCTCGTTTACCTGGCAATGCTGGCGGATGGCAGTCATGCAGTCCTGCAAGGCACGGCGGCCTCGCACATGCATATGTACGTCGCCACAGGCCACGGCGCGCACGCCCACATCAGCCGCCAGTGCCTGCAGGCGCTGCAGGCGCATGGCATCGTCACAGCCCCGGTGCAGGTGCACGGCCAGCCACAGACGCTCGGCGAATACACTGCGCAGCCATTCACCGGTGGCTTTATCAACACTGTCGTCGGCCACCCACAAGGCCAGCAGGCCTTGATGGTGCTGCTGCAGGTCGTCACGAAACAACTGGTACTCACCCTTCTCTGTCCGCCGCCGGGCACGGGTGATCAGTGCGCACAGGTTCTGGTAGCCGGTCAGGTTCTCGACCAACAGCACCAGCTTGGGCCCGTCGTGCAACTGCACCTCGCTGCCGACGATGAGCCGCAGCTGATGCGCCTTGGCGGCCTGCCAGGCGCGCACGATACCGGCCAACGTGCATTCGTCAGTAATCGCCAAGGCCTGGTAGCCTTGTTCGCGCGCGCGCCGGAACAGCTCATCGGCACTCGACGCACCGCGCTGGAAGCTGAAGTTGGACAGGCAATGCAGCTCGGCATAACCCGGCGTGTTCATGCGAACCAACCCTGCAACCACAGTGGGCCGGCCTGGCTCAAGTCGCGGTAGGCCCAGCCGCGCAGGCCGTCACGGGTTTCGATATGGTAGTAATCGCGTCGCACATCGCCGCCATCCCACCAGCCGGATTCGATGCGTTCAGCGTAACCCTGCACCTGATAGCCGGCGCCATCCAGCGCCATCGGTGCCGGCAGCAGCCAGCCTGGGCGACTGCCTGGGGCAACCGGCATGTGGCCTTGAGCGCCCTGCTCTGCCAGTTGCCAGGCGCATTCGGGGCGGTGATCGGCTGCCGCGCTTAGCCCCTTGACGGCCTCATCCCCCAGGCGCGCGCGCAGCCGCTCACGCAATTGCTCCCAGGGTTGCGCCTGTTGCGCCCGAGGGTCGAACAACGCCTGATGCTGTGGCACGAACGGTGGCAAGTCTTCGGCCACCAGCCGCAGGTTGCGCACCGGTGCGGGTATGCGTAGCGGCTCCAGGCGGCCACGGGCCAATTCGAACAACATCGACGCATCGCGTTCGGCCGCCAGCAGGCCAACCTTGAGCACCGTGTCTGGCCCCTCGGCATGCTCCAGATACAGGCAAAAGCGCTGCACCCCGCAGTCGCGCCCGGCCAGAAAGGCAGCAAGGTCGTTGAGCATGCGCCGCAGTGGGAACAACAGCGCCTGGTGCGATTCGACGTCGAAGTTCAGTTCGAGACGGGTTTCAAAGCGGTCCGGTGGCCGATAGAAGTCCAGCCCCAGGTTGCGCAGGCCTAGCAGTTGGTCGAGGTGCAACTGCACCTGGGCAGAAAAGCGTCTGGCCAACGTGTCGCGCGGCAAGGCCACTACCTGGCCCAGCTGGCGCAGGCCCATGCGGGCAAAAGCTTCGGCGGCTTCTGCCGGCAAGCCGACACGTGTGATGGGCATGCTCAACAGCGCTGCACGGGTGGCCTCGGCATCGCTCACGGCCAAGCCATCGTGCCCATTGGCAAGCATGCGAGCCGCCACCGGGTTGCTAGCCAGAACGATGCGTTGGCGCAGGCCCAGTTCTGCCAACTCCTGGCGCAGGCGCGCCTCGAACAAAGGCCAGGGGCCGAACAGTTGCAGGCTGGAGCCTACTTCCAGCAACAGCGCCCGAGGGTAATGCAGGCTGACCTGGGCACTGAAGCGGTAAGCCCAGGCTGCCAGCAGTTGCTGCACCTGGTCGATGCGTTTTGGGTCGACTTCGACGCAGGTGAAGCCATCCGCCAGGGCACGCGCTGCAGTCAGGGGTTGCCCGGCTCGCAGGCCCAGTGCAGCGGCGGCCATGTTGACCGACTGCAACACACGTCGCTGAGTCGGCCCGCCAATGAGTACCAAGGGGGTATCAAGGTCGTCACGCTCACGCAGCACGGTATCCAGCGCAAGCTGGGGGAGCAGAATGCAAGCCCAGAGCATGGCGCATCAGCCCCGCCCTGGGCAGGCAATGGGCAGCGCTGGAGGCATGCCACCACGGCTTTTCAGCACGCGCCATTGTGCCGGCCGAGTGTCGACGGCAATGCGCAGTGCTGCCGGTGAAGGGTTGTGCGCCGCCTGCTGCGGCCTGCAGGCGAATGCCAACGCCTGACCGGTTTCGGCGGCCACCTGCAAGCGCCGCAGGGCGCGGTCATCGGCGCGCTCCGGCCAGCACAGCACCGCCGCACAACTGCCCGAGCGCAGGCACTGCTCGGCGGCCCACAGGGCATCGGCAGGTTCGGCGTCCACTTGTACCAGCCAGCGCAGGTCCACACCAGCTGCCTGCCAGGCCGGTGCGTAAGGAATGAAGGGCGGTGCCACCAGCACTACGCGGTTGGCATCTGCACTCAGCCGGGCCAGGGTTGGCCACAGCAAGTGCAACTCGCCACAGCCGGGGCTGGCCAGCAACAGCTCGCTCAGTGCTGCCGCCGGCCAGCCGCCTTCGGGCAAGCGTGCGTCGAGGGCCGCATGGCCGGTTGGCTGCAACCCGAGTGGCCGCGCCTCGGCCTGCCGACCGCGCCAGATACGGCGCTGGTCGAGCAGCCTGTCGAGGTCGACCACCGCGCCCATCAGTCGCGCCTCAGCAGGCCGCAGAATACGCCTTCGATGAAGAATTCCTGTTCTGGCTGCACATCGATGGGCGCATAGGCCGGGTTACGGGGCAACAGCCGGTAATTGCCACCCTGGCGTTGCAGGCGCTTGATGGTCACTTCGCCGTCCAGGCGCGCCACCACGATCTGCCCGTCACGGGCGTCGGCCTGTTGCAGGATGCCGACCAGGTCACCGTCGAAGATGCCGTCGTCGATCATCGAGTCGCCACGCACTTTAAGCAGGTAGTCAGGGGTGCGGCGGAACATGCTGGGGTCGAGCAGCAACTGTTCGTGGATATCGAGGTCCGGGCCTATGGGGGCGCCTGCCGCTACCTGGCCCAGCACCGGGATTTCGAGAATCTCCGGCCGGCGCAACGGTTCGGCCAGGCGAATGCCCCGCGCCTGGTTAGGCGTGACATCGATGTAACCGGCTTGGCACAGGGCGGTAATGTGCTTGCGGGCGACGCTGCGCGAAGCAAAACCGAAGCGCGTGGCGATATCGGCCAGGCTTGGCGGCTGGCTGTGCTCGGCAATGCGCTCGCGGATGAATTCGAAAATGGCGCGGCGCTTGGGGGTAAGATTGTCCATGGAGCACATTTGTACTCTTTTCGTGGCGCGCTGACCAGCCCCCTTTGTCGCCCACTTTGGTTATGATCCCTTGGCTTGTGTTTTTTTGATCTGGATATCCCATGCTGACCGCCCTGCTGTTCGACCTCGACGGAACCCTTACCGACACCGACACCCTGCACCTGCAGGCCTTTCGCCAACTGCTGCGTGAGCACGACGGCCGTGAGCTGAGCCAGGCGCAGTTCGATGCTCAGGTCAGTGGCCGCGCCAATGGTGAACTGTTCGCCGAGCTGTTCAACGGCGCCAGTGTCGAACAGTGCCAGGCGTTGGCCGACCGCAAGGAGGCATTGTTCCGCGACCTGTCGCCGTCACTTGAACCCATGCCAGGCCTGCTGCGCCTGTTGGAGCACGCCCAGGCCCATGCCATCGGCATGTGTGTGGTGACCAACGCACCGCGACTGAACGCCGAGCACATGCTGAACGCCATGGGCCTTGGCCAGCGCTTTGAACATGTGTTGGTGGCCGAGGAACTGGCGCGGCCCAAGCCAGACCCGCTGCCTTACCTCACCGGGCTGCAGCAGCTGGGTGCCGAGGCCAGGCAGGCGCTGGCTTTCGAGGACTCATTGCCGGGGGTGACCGCTGCCAGTGGCGCGGGGATCTTTACCGTGGGCGTGGCAACGACGCAGACCGCTGAACGTTTGCTGGCGGCGGGTGCACAGCTGGTGATAGATGACTTCAACGACCCTGCACTGTGGGCCCTGATCGAGTCCATGCAGTAAGCATCTGGGGCCCCCATGCTGATCGACGAAGAACTGACCCTTAAAAAGCTGGAAACCTTCCTCGCCTTCATGCGCACCGGCAACCTCGGCCGCGCCGCCGCCGAGCTGTCGACCAGCGCAGTCAGCGTGCACCGCGCCATCCACTCGTTGGAAAGCGCACTGCGCTGCCCGTTGTTCAAGCACGAAGGCCGCCAGCTGATCCCGCTGGAAAGCGCCTACGTGCTGGAAAAGAAAGCCCGGCAACTGATTCAGGACGCCGAGCAGATGGTGCGTCAAACCCGCGAAGCAGCCGGCTTTTACGCCGAGCGCTTCCGCTTGGGCGCACTCTACTCGCTGACCGTGAAAACCGTGCCAAAGCTGGTCATGGGCCTCAAGCTGCGCCGCAGCGAACTGAACATCGACCTGACCCTGGGCTCCAACGTCGATCTGCTGCAGCGCCTGAAGAACCACGAACTGGAGGCCATCCTCGTCTCCCTCGACGAGAGCGCCAGCGACCCGGCCTGCGAGCAACTGCCGCTGTTCTCCGACGACATTTTCCTTGCCGTACCTACTGATTCGCCCTTCGCCGGGCAGGCCGAGGTAGACCTGGCCGACCTCGCCGACTCCACTTTCATTACCCTGACCCAGGGCTTCGCCACACACCGCGATGGCGCCCGGGTGTTCCAGCAGGCCGGGTTCGAGCCGAAGGTGGCCATGCAGGTGAACGATATCTTCACCCTGCTGAGCATGGTCAGTTCAGGCGTGGGCTTCGCCCTGCTGCCTGGGCGCATCGCGGCGGTGTACGAGAACCGCGTCAGGTTGATTGCCTTGAAGCCGCAATATCGCTTGCAGCAACATATTGGCGTGGTGTTTTTGAAAGCACGGGAGCGCGAGCCAAACTTGCTAGCACTGCTGGCAGAATGCCGAATGTATAGCCGGGATAACTGAACCTGCGCCAGCAACGGCCGGTGCAGATTCATGGGCTCAAAGGTCGTAACGCTCGGTATTGAAGTTGACCAGCCAATAATTGTCGCTGCGACGCTCATCGGTGACCTGCCCGGCGTCATCAGACTCATACTCGGATGGCGACGTGCTCTGGTAGTTGCCAGACTGGTTGTACACACCGGGCGTGCGCGCAAACACAACTACCAGGTTGTGGTCTTCCTTCTCACGCAGTTGCTCGTCGGTGATCACGACCACGCTCGACTGGGTCTACTCCAGGGGCGGTTGATCTTTTCCCGGTCACTTTGCCGTATGCCTGCACGTTCCTCCCTGCAGGCGGAGCGGAGTCTGGAGTAAAGGAATGGGAAGTAAATACTACTGGTAATACGTCGCATTTGTGACAGATGAAGCCCTGCTCACATGCCACCCTTGCAGCAATACGGCCAAAGCCGCCAACCCGGCAGGGACCAGTAATGATGCAAACACTTGTGCAAAACTCCAGCCCAACGCCAGCATCTGAGCCCCGGCGAAGGCGCTGAGCACGGCGCCGATGCGCCCAATGCCGCTCATCCAGCTGGCCCCGGTCGCCCGCGCTTGCGTAGGGTAAAAGGCCGCCGCCAATGCATTCATGCCAACACTCGCGCCGTTCAGCCCAAAGCCCACAGCGCAGGCTATGGCGCACAGCCAGGCGAAATCCCCCACCACTTGGCCAATCGTGAAGATAACCGCGCCACTGAACAGAAACGTCAGCATCAACACCCGCTGCGGATTGCAACGGTCCATGGCCCAACCCACTGAAATCGCCCCCACCGGGCCGCCTATCTGGAAACAGGCCGTGACAATGGCCGCTTCCGAGACCGAAAAACCACCGCCCTCCTTCACCAGCGTCGGCAGCCAGCCGCTGAACAGATAGACCAGAAACAGCGCCAACACATAGCCCGCCCAGAGCATGCAGGTACCAAAGCGATAGCGCGGTGAGAGGATGGTGCCGATGGCTCCACCTGCAGCCGGGGCGTTGCCGGGCATGACAAAGGTGGTGTCGGCGTTGACATGCTCAGGTGCCAAGCGGCGGACAATGGCCATAACGCGCTTGCGCTCTGCACCTTTGCTGACCAGGAACGTTACCGATTCCGGCAGGCGCCAATACAGCAGCGGCAGGACCAGCAGCGGCAACACCCCACCCAGCACCAGAACACTGCGCCACCCCAGGTTGGGGATCATCCAGGCGCTGACGAACCCACCCATCGCCGCCCCCAGGGAGAACCCGCAGAACGCCAGGGTAATCAGCAGTGAGCGGCTGCGTGCTGGGGCGTATTCACTGACCAAGGTGCTGGCATTGGGCATGGCCGCCCCCAGGCCCAGGCCCGTGAGAAAGCGCAGCGCAACCAAGGTTTCCAAGTTGGGTGAAAAGGCCGAGGCCAAGGTCCAGATGCCGAACAGCAGCACGCTGTACAGCAGCACCGCCTTGCGCCCGTAGCGGTCCGCCAGGGGCCCGGCAATCAGCGCGCCAAGCGCCAGGCCGATCAGCGCGGCGCTCAAAACCGGGCCCAGGCTTTGCGCACCCAGGTGCCAATCGCTTTTCAGTTGTGGGGCAATGAAGCCGATGATGGCGACGTCCAGGCCGTCCAGCGCAATGATGAGAAAGCCGAGGAACACCACCCATTTCTGGTAGCGGCCGATGGGTTGCTGGTCGATCAGTTGGCGCACGTCGAGCGTGTTGTTCATGGGTATCACCTGTTGTTGTTTTTATGACGGTGTTTCAGCCCAGGCTGGGCAAGCGCACAGGCCTTATGATCCGTGTCTCCTGCGCTACCACAAGGTCGCGGGTGGCATGCAGATAGGCAGCAAAGTCCGGGTCGGCATCCCGCGCCGCGCTGCGCTTTTCAAAATCATCGAGGCTGTCATAGCCCCACAAGTGCACCACCTGGTTCAACGGGCCGATGCTGCTGGTGTAGAACGCCAGGGGTGCGCCGAGGTGGCGCAGCAGGATCGGCATCGCCAACTGGTCGAAGGCTTCGAGAAAGGCCGCCATGCAACGCGGGCGAATGGTGTAGATGCGGTGGTCGACTACAGGCTTGTCCATCACGCCACCTCCCGCGCTTTACCCGCAGCCGCCAGGCCCTGCTCGACACCCGCCAGATGGCGCCCGGTGATGTAGCCAAAGGTCATGATCGGCCCCAGGGTGATGCCGGCACCGGGGTAGTTGCCGCCCATGATGCTGGCTCGGTCGTTACCCACCGCGTACAGGCCGTCGATGGCCTGCCCATCGGCCGCCAATACTTCACCGACCACGCTGGTGCGTAGCCCGTCGAAGGTGCCCAGGTCGCCCATGATCACCTTCACGGCAAAGTACGGCCCTTCGCCCACCGGCGCCACGCACGGGTTGGGCTGTTGCTGCGGGTCGGCCAGGTAGCGGTTGAAGCTGGTGCTGCCGCGACCGAACTGGCGGTCTTCGCCCTGCACCGCGCCAAGGTTGTATTCGCGCACGGTCTGCTGCAGCCCTTGCGCGTCGATACCGGCCTTGCCCGCCAGCTCGGCCAGGGTCTTGCCCTTGAGCAGGTAACCATTACGCAACAAGGGCCCCAACGGCATCGGTGCAGGCTTGGCAAAGCCCAGGCCATACTTGGCCAGGGTGCGGCGGTCGCACACCAGCCACATGGCGGTTTCTGCCTGACCGGCGCAGGCTTCGATCAATGCTGCGCCCACGTCATGGTAAGAATTCGACTCGTTGGTGAAACGCTGCCCCGAACGCAGCACACCGATCACACCTGGCTTGTAGCGGTCGAGCAAATGCGGAAAGGCAATGTGCCGCCCGCCAGCCACTGGCACCTTCGATACCGGCATCCAGGCGGCGGCTGCCTGCTGGCGGATATCGACCTTGGCCCCCAACGCCTCGGCCATACGCGCACCGTCACCGGTATTGCCCGCCGGCACCGGCGAAAAGTGCTCGCCGCCACGCCGCACATGCGGGTAGGCCTGGCGCAGCCGTTGCAAATCATGGGAGAAACCGCCACAAGCCAGTACCACCCCACGCCGGGCCTGAATGCGCTGCTCGCTGTCAGCCTGCCCGACCAATGCCCCTGTCACTCGACCCTCTTCATGCAGCAGTTGCCGCGCCGGTGTACCTGTGAGAATCGGGATGCCCAGGTCCAGTGCCGAGCGTACCAGCCGCGCTGCCAGGGCATTGCCGCTGGTGACCTGGGTGCCACGTCGGTACAGGGCAAGCTCCTTCAAATGGGTTATCAGGCGCTTGGCCACATACACGAACGAAGTCAGCGAGCGGGTGACATTGAAGAAATGCTTGAGGTCGGCATTCGACGAATTGAACATCATGCCAATGAACGTGATGGTCTTCAGCGGCGGGCGCAGGCGCGCCATGTCGGGCCCCAGGCCACGAATGTCGTAAGGAGCGGCCAGTATCGAGCGGCCCACATCGACACCGCCCTCCACCTGTGGGTGGTAATCGGGGTACAGCGTGGGCACGAACTTGACCGCCGTTTCGCGCTCGAAAAACGCCACCATCTGCGGCGCGTAGCGCAAGAAGGCTTCCACCCCCGCCGCATCGAAACAGGCACCGGCTTCGTTGCGCAGGTAGGTCATGGCCGCTGCATGGCTGTCCTCGGCCCCGTGCGGGTTGCCCGGCACCCACAACACGCCACCGGAAAACGCCGTGGTGCCACCAAAGCAGTCGTCCTTTTCAATGACGATGACATCCAGGCCAAGCTTTTTCGCCGTGATGGCTGTCGCCAGGCCGCCAGCCCCCGCACCGATCACCAGTACATCGCAGCTACGCGTATTCATTGGCCAGCCCCCTCGAAGCCCGGGCGCGGGATCAATGCCATAGGCATGCACTCCAGCCCGCCATCCACGGTCAGCTCGGCGCCGTTGATATAGTCGGCGCGGCGGCTGGCCAGAAACAGCACGGCCTCGGCGATATCCAGCGGCTCACCAATGCGACGGTTGGCGGTCATGGCGCTACGCTGGCGTTCCACCTGCGGGTCGGCATAGAACGCCGCCGACAAGGGCGTGCGGATCAAGCCCGGGCACACGGCGTTGCTGCGCACACCCCGCGGCCCCCACTCCACGGCAAGCTGCCGCGACAGCATGCTCACGCCAGCCTTGGCCGCGCTGTAGGCACCGCTGTTGGGTTGCGGGTAATGGGCGGCAATCGAGGCTACATGCACGATGCGGCCCTGGCCGCGAGCCAGCATCGAGCGGCCGAAGGCCTGGGCACACAACAGGTAGCCGCTGAGGTTGACCGCCAGCACCTGGTTCCATTGCTCCAGGCTCAGCGTGTCCAGCGCGCCGGGGCGCAGCACGCTGGCATTGTTGACCAGCACATCGCAGCGCCCATGCAGTGCCTGCACCTGGGCAGCCGCTTGCTCCACGCTGGCCGAGTCGGCAATGTCACAGGCCAGGGCGCTGACTTCGCCCGTGCTGTGCTCACCCAAGGTGGCCGCCAGTTCGCGGCATTTGTCCAGGTCGCGGTCCAGCAGCACCACGTGGGCCTGCTGCTCCACCAAGGCTGCGGCCAGCGCGGCACCAATGCCGCCGGCGGCGCCGGTTACCACGCATACGGCCGAGTCCAGGCCCAGCCACTGAGAGGCAATCTTATTGTTGTTCATGCTGTTCTCCAGAGTGTCGCTTGTTCTGGACAACAGCCTATGGCCGGCAGGCCCATCGGCAGAATGGACAAAACCTGCAACCAGCCCCACATTCCCGTCATTTTTTCCTTTGTGCCCTGAAGCCTGCGTACAGCTGTGGCACAGTGATCAGGTACCGAACAGAACAATTACAACAACATGAACAAAATCCCCAATTACGCCCTGTACGGTGAAACCGCACAGCCGGTGTGGCACGAAGCCCTGCACGTGGAGCAGATTTCCCAGCGCTCTGGCGCGCACAACTGGGAAATCGCCGCACACCGTCACGAAGGCTTGCTGCAACTGCTGTACCTGCAAAGCGGTGGCGGAGAAGTGCTGTTCGACAGTGACCGGTTGCAGGTTCATGCGCCTTGCGTGGTGTATGTGCCGGCGCAAGTGGTGCATGGCTTTCATTGGGCCGGCCAGGTCGAGGGCCAGGTGATCACTGCCGCGCAACACCCGCTGGAGAGCATCGCCCAGGTGCTGGCGCCCAACCTGCTGGTGCAACTTCGCAAACCGCAGGTGGTCGCCCTGCCGCAATGGGCCGCTGATGAAGACCCGTTGCTGCCACTGTGCCGGGCCCTGCGCGAGGAATACCACAACCGCGCCCGCGAGCATGTGGCCAGCAGCATGGCGCTATTGCTGACGCTGATGATCCAGGTGCTGCGCCATGAGCCGCACTTGCCCCAGGGAGAGCAGCGCCCGGTGTCCAGGCGCAGCCAGCAGTTGACCGCTTTTCGCGAGCTGGTGGACATGCACTACCGCGCGCACAGGCCACTGGCAGACTACGCCGCCGAACTGGGCATGACCCTGGCGACGTTGGGGCGGTTATGCCAGGAGCACCTGGGCATGACCCCCATGAACGTGATCAATGCCCGCCAGGTGCTGGAGGCCAAGCGCATGCTTGGGCATTCGAGCCTGAGCGTGAAAGAGATCGCCCACGAACTGGGGTTTGCCGATGTGGGGTATTTCAGCCGGTTCTTTCGCAAGCAGGCTGGGGTGAGCCCGAGTGCTTTCCGTGAAGGCCATTGACACCTGCAGGGCCGGTGCAGGAACGATCAAACAGCCAAGGCCCGCTGCACCTCGCCGACGGTGGTCGCCAGGCTGCTCAAGTGTAAATTCAACACCCGCTCCACCGGCGCCTGGTCCAGCGGCCAGTGCAAGGCAATGCTCCCGGCCAGGCGCCCTTCGGCGTGCACCGGCAAAGCAATGGCACGGATCAGGAACGGCAGGCGCACCGGGTACTCCCAGTGCCCCTCGGTCCGCTGACCAAAGCCCTTGTGGGCTTCTTCTTCGATATCGCGCAGCAACGTGTCGTCACCCAGCCGCGCATGGGCCGCCAGGCGCTGCACTTCGTCCTCCGCCAGCTCACCCAGGCAGGCCCGCCCCATCGCCGAATGGAACAGGCTGGCATGGTGCCCGACGATCTGGCAGGTGTGCGGGTAACGCTTGCGCAACACCTGGGGAATGGCGCTTTCCATCACTTCCAGCCGCTGGCCGTCGAAGCACGACAGGTCCGCTACCAGCCCAGTGCGTTCACTCAGCTCCAGCAGCATGGGCGCGGCGCTTTCCACCAGGCGCCGCTTGAAGCGCAACTGGCGGTCACCGAACAGGCGCCGCGCGCACAGCCGGTAGCGCCGGTCGCTCAGGCCACGGTACACCCAGCCTTGCTCCTGCAGGGTGGCAAGCATGCGCGACACCGTGGCCTTGGGCAGCGCCGTCAGGTAATGCAGTTCTTCCAGGCCCAGTGCCTGGTGTTCGCCCAGCAGGTCGACAATGGCCAGCGCCCGCTCCACCGAACGCACGCCGCCGCTGTCTGCCGTGATACCCATGGGTATGACCTCCTTGTAGCGGGATGGTCAGGATAGCCAGCAAGAACCGCGCCTGCCCAGTGCTTTCATGAACCCTGCAGGCATTGTGGCGGGCAACGCTCCACCCAGCGGGTGAGCTGCTCATGGGCATACGCCAGCTGCAACACGGCATGGTCCGCCTGCGCCGGGCCTATGATCTGCAGGCCCATGGGCAGGCCGCCAGCATTGAACCCGACCGGCACGCTGATGCTCGGCAAGCCGGCCAGGGTTGGCCCGATCACCACCTCCATCCAACGGTGATAGGTGTCCATCGCCCGCCCGCCGACCGCCGTCGGCCATGGCTGGCGTGCATCGAAAGGGAACACCTGGGCCGAGGGCAACAGCAGGAAATCGTAACGTTCGAACAGCTTGGCCAAGGCGCGGTACCAATCGCTGCGGTCCAACGAGGCCTGGTACAGCGCCGCCGCACTCATCTGCAAGCCACCTTCCACCTCCCACTGGGCTTCGGGCTTGAGCAGTGCGCGCTTGGCTGGGTCGGCATAGGCCGCGCCGAGGTTGCCGTGCACCAGGAAGTGGCGATGGCTCAGCCAGCATTGCCACAAGCGTGCCAGGTCGAATGCCGGCTGGCAGGCCTCGACCTGGCAGCCCAGTTCGGTAAAGTCGGCCAGCGCCGACTCGCACAGGCTCATCACCCCGTCATCCATCGGCAGGTAACCGTTGTAGTCGCCCAGCCAGCCGACCCGCACACCTCGGAAGTCGCGCTGCAAGGCGTCGGTGAAATCGCGCCGGCCTTCGCTTAACGACAGCGGCACCCGCGCGTCGACGCCAGCCTGTATCGACAACAACCGCGCCACATCGACCACACTGCGGCCCATCGGCCCCTCGGTGGCCAGCTGCTGCACGAACAACTCCGGCGCCGGCCCATGCGGCACCCGGCCTTGTGACGGGCGCAGGCCGAACACGTTGTTGAACGCCGCCGGGTTGCGCAGCGAGCCCATCATGTCGCTGCCGTCGGCCACCGGCAGCAAGCGCATGGCCAGTGCCGCAGCCGCCCCGCCGCTGCTGCCACCGGCCACCCGCCCTGAGTCGTAGGCATTGGTAGTGGTGCCAAACAGGCTGTTGTAGGTTTGCGAGCCGAGGCCGAACTCAGGCACGTTGCTCTTGCCCACGATCAGCGCCCCGCTAGCCCGCACCCGCGCCACGCTGATCGCATCCTGCTCGGGCACCTGCTCGGCGAACAGCGGCGAACCCAGGGTGGTGCGCAGCCCGGCGGTGGCGGCCAGGTCCTTGATCGCCTGCGGCATGCCATGCATCCAGCCGCGCGAGTGGCCACGGGCACGTTCGCGGTCGCGCTCGTCGGCCTCGGCCAGCAGCACCTCGGCCGGGCGCAGCGACACCAGCGCATTGACCTGCGGGTTGAAGCGTTCGATATGCGCAAGGTAAGCCTGCATCACCTCCCGGCACGACAGCTGGCCGCCATGAATGGCCTGGGACAATGCCTCTGCATCGAGGGCAACGATGGGATCGATGGCTAGCGGCTTCACGGTTTTACTCCAAGGTTGAAAGTGGCAGGCTGGCCCGCCCGGGGTGCTTCTTTCAGGCAGTAGGTAGCCAACAGCGTCAGCAGGCAGGCGAACAGCACGTAGAACGATGGCGCCACCGGGGTGCCCAGCACTTTGCTCAGCCAGGTCACAATCAACGGGGCAAAGCCGCCGAACACCATTACCGCTACGTTATAGGCCACCGACACGCCAGTGGAACGCACCTCGACCGGGAACTGCTCGGCCAAGGCGGTAGGTGCCGGGCCAAAGAAGCCGCCAATGGCGGTGCACAGCAGCAGTTGCATGACCAGCAGCCGCTCCACGGAGGGCGCGGCGGCCACCCACACATACAGCGGGTAGACCATCACGAAGAACGCCAGGGTGAAGGCCATCAGCACCGGGCGCCGACCCAACCGGTCAGACAGCGCGCCAGACAACGGAATCACCACGGTCATCAGCCCGACCGCGAGCATCTGTACCAGCAGCACCTGGTCCAGCGGCAGCCCAAGGTTTTTGTGGGCGAAGGTCGGCATGTTCACCAACACCACGTAGAACGACACCGTCGCGCCACAGGCCAGGCCCATCGACACCAGCAGGCTACGCCGATGTTCACGCAGTACCTGCCACAGGCTGGGCGACTGCCCCTTGGCCTGGCGGCGCGCCTCGACGAACTCCTCGGGCTCTTCCATGTGTTTGCGAATCCACAGCCCCACCGGGCCGATCAGCAGGCCCAGCACGAAGGGAATACGCCAGCCCCAGCTGTCCAGCGCTTCAGGCGTGCACAGGTGAGTAACCAGGGCCACCATGGCCGCGCCGGAGAACACCGCCAGGCACTGCCCTACCAATTGCCACGAGCCATAAAGCCCCTTGCGGTGGGCCGGCGCGCTTTCCACCAGAAACGCCGTAGCGCTGGCATACTCGCCACCCGTGGCAAAGCCCTGCAGCATGCGCGCGACCACGATCAACAGCGGCGCCGCCATGCCGATGGCCAGGTAGTCGGGGGCAAAGGCGATCATCGCGATCGACACGGTCATCAGGCGGATGATCATCTGCATGGCCGCCTTGCGGCCCTTGCGATCGGAATACATGCCCAACAACACGCCACCCACCGGGCGCATGAAAAAGCCGACGCCGAAGGTGGCCAAGGCCATCAGCAGCGAAGCGTATTCATCGTCGGACGGGAAAAACTGCCGGGCAATGATGCTGGCCAAAAAGCCGTACACGATAAAGTCATACCATTCCAGGGCATTGCCGATAACGGCGGCGACCACTTGCCGGGTACGCGACACGCCGGTGCTCGAAGTCTGCATAGGGAACACTCCACACAATGATTGGGTGATCGCCCAGGCGCGGTCGCGCCCAGGTTCCAGCGGCAGTCGTCAAAAAAGGCCGATCAGGCGGGCGCGAGCCAGCGCTCTGCCAGCGCGCCCCAGTAGGCGGCGCCGGTCAGCAGAATGTCGTCGTTGAAGTCATAGGCCGGGTTGTGCACCATCGGCCGCGATACCCCATTGCCAATGAACAGGTAGGCGCCCGGGCAGCGCTGCAGCATCCAGGCGAAGTCTTCGCTGCCCATCAGCTTGCGGGTGTTGCCATCCACCGCCTCGGCACCGAGCAGCTCTACCCCTACCTGCGTGGCGAAGGCATTTTCCGCTGCATGGTTGACCAGCACCGGGTAAGCCGGGCGGTGTTCGATGCTGGCGCGGCAGCCAAAGCTTTCGGCCTGGCTGACGATGATCGCCCGCACCCGTTCCAGGGTCTGCGCCCGTACTTCGGCGTTCAGCGCGCGCAGGCTCAGGCGCAGTAGCGCCTGTTGCGGGATCACGTTGGCCGCTTCGCCAGCCTGCAACGCACCGACGGTGACCACCGCCGCCTCCTGCGCATCGATATTGCGCGCCACCACGGTTTGCAGCGCCATCACCACACTGGCCGCTGCCACCAGCGGGTCGACGGTCAGGTGCGGCATCGAGCCATGGCCGCCCACCCCGTCGAGGGTCACCGTGAGCAGGTCTTGCGAGGCCATCATCGGCCCCTCGCGAAAGCCAAGGTGCCCGGCCGGCAGCCCAGGCATGTTGTGCATGCCGAACAGTGCATCGCAGGGGAAGCGTTCCAGCAGGCCGTCGGCCAGCATTGCCTCGGCGCCACCCTGGCCCTCTTCGGCCGGCTGGAAGATCAGCGTCAGCGTGCCGTCGAACTGCCGGGTCGCCGCCAGGTAGCGCGCCGCGCCCAGCAGCATGGTGGTGTGCCCGTCATGGCCACAGGCGTGCATGCAGCCTTGATGCTGGCTGCTGTAGGCCGCGCCCGTTGCTTCGTGGATGGGCAACGCGTCCATGTCGGCGCGCAGGCCCAGGCGGCGTGGGCTGCTGCCATTGCGCAGCACGCCGACCACTCCGGTTTTGCCGATGCCGGTGTGTACTTCATAGCCCCATTCCAGGAGCAGCCGGGCGACCAGCGCCGAAGTGCGGCTTTCTTCGAACCCCAGTTCCGGGTGGGCATGGATATCGTGACGGATCGCGTGCAGGTCGCTGGCCACATCGTTCAGCCAGGCCAGAATGTGCTGATGTCGGGACATGTAGAGTCTCCTCGCGCGGGTGGTTTCCCGTTCTTGTTGTTCGCCTTGAGGTCACGACGGGTGAGGCAGGTCGTGCTTGGCTGACAGATAAGCGCGAGTGACGAGGGATAACAAACGAATGTGGTTCCACCCAGCGGAACCAGTCGCGGAGGCGGGAAGTGGTGTGAGCAATGGAGTGGTCAAATTTCCGGGGCTTAGTAGCTGAAACACCGGGGCAGGTTGTCCACCCGCACCTCTTCGCTCAGCCGGTCCGACACGTCGTAGGCAAAGCTGTAGGTGGCGTTGTTCTCGTTGACCAGTGCGGTCAGGCGGACGGCCTTGTCGTACTCGTCCTGCTAACGCTCCACCTGGGCCAGGGTGTTCCACCACAGGTGCTTGGACTTGTCGGTCGCATCGATGATGGTGTGTGGCAGGCCGTCGTCGCTGTTCAGGTACTCGGTGATCTGGCCCAGTGCATCGATTTCGGCGAGCAGGTTGCCCTTGTCGTCGTAGCGTGCCTGCCAGGTGCTGCTATCCAGATAACTGACCTTGGTCACCAGCGTGGTCAGGTGGTGATAGTCATAGGCAGTCTTGCACCCCAACGGGTCGCCGTTATGATTTATCACGGCGGTCAGCTGGCCGTGTTCGTAGTAGAGATACTGCGCGAGTGTCTCGACCGCCTCATTGTTGACCAGCCGTTTGATGTCGGTCAGGCGCCCCTGCGGGTTGTCATAATGCAGGTGCGCACGGAGGCCGCCGGTAGCGCTTAACCTTGGGTTCCACCTTGAGTAGGTGTGGTTCATGGCTCGCACTAAATATTTTCGCAAAATAACTAAAAATTACGCCCGAAAGTTCTCGTTTGACTCTGAATTCTCCAAAAATATTGACATCCACGAATCCATTACATCCCAAACATCGATTCCTTTCGTAGGAGTATCTGGCTTTTCATGCCACCAAATAAACGCCTCACCCTTAAATGCCCCCTCACCTATAGCCAAGTAATCACCAGCCCCGCTAGAAAATACGCCTAACATATCGGGAAGCGCTGGATACTCTTCGTCACACAGGTCCTTTATTTGAACGAAATCCTCCAGTCTCGATGGACCCATGGTACAACCGATGTAAAAACCAAAGCCATTATGCAGCTTTGAGTAAAACTGCTTAAAATCCGCAGGCAGGTCAGGACAGTCATCTAAACTCGAACTTTCAATACCTACTGGAGCGCCCCCCATATAGAAGCACAAATCACCACCATCGACGTAAACATACATAAGATACGGCTTATCACTTACGGCCAAAACAGTGCCTAGCACGCACTTATCAAGCCACGCGCTTACCCATGGTAACTTTTCAGAAAAATCGACCCACTCCGCCGGGATATGTTTTTTTTCATCATCTAAAAAACCAAAGCCAAGCCACTGCTTGGGAAATTTTACTTCAAGGGGCACGTCACAAGATGCGAAATACACATCATAGCCATTTAACTCAGTCACAATACGCTGCTTTAAAGACTCAGACCAATTCATTCCCACCCTCCTTAACAGTTTGCCATTGACCAGCGTCTCCGCTCGCACCAGCCGGTTTTCGCAGTCATAGCTGAAATACTGCAACTTGCTGTGCCCCGAGCGCTTCTCGATCAGGTTGCCCCACGGGTCGTAGCGGTACTCCTGATCGCGCCACTGCCTGATCCGGTTGTCCTTGACCTTGTCAAACTGCCGCGCAGAAGTCCAGGCGGTTCGCCGCCGCGTCATAACGAAACTCTTCACTGCCGATCAGTGAACCGGTATCGCGGCTGCGCAACTGGCCGTTGGCTTCGTACTCGTACTTGATCTCGCCATGCAGTTTGTCGAGCGTGCGCACCAGTTCTCCTGCTGGGTCGTACTGGTAACGCCGGTGGATCGGGTTATACGCGTGCTCCACCAGCAGCGACGTATTGATGCCGGTGTTGTGTACCTGGGAAAGCTTGTCAGCGGGTAGCGTCGAGGCAAACTGCCAGGCCTTGCGCCCCATGGTGTCATAACCAAAGCAACTGGTGAGCTTGCCCTGGGTGCGGTACACCTCGCGATGCAGGTCGTCACGCTCCATGTCGCTGATCACCTGGCCGTCCAGGTTCAACTGGTGCAGATGCCCGCTGCCGTAATACAGGTGGTTGACCTGACGGCCATCTGGCAGGGTCAGCGTGGTCAGGTTGCTGAGTGGGTCGTACGCATAGCCGAGCGTGCCGTCGGGCGTAATCTCTTGGGTCAGCCTGCCCAGCAGATCGTAGGCATATTCAAGCTTTTCCTCAGTCACCCCAAGCTGCTTGCCGACAGTGCTGGGCTTGCGCTCGATGCTCAATAAACGGTCGCCATCGTCATAGGTGAACTGCTGCTGGGTGTCGCGATTGAGCTTGCTGATCAAGCGGCCGATAGCATCGCGCTCGAACAGCGTGTGACGCTCTGGACCTTCAGCGTTTTCGCCATAGCCAATCTCATCCAGCCGCGTGAGGTGGCCGCCAACGTTGTAGCTGAAACGCCGGGTCAGGTTATCCACCCGCACCTCTTCGCTCAGCCGGTCCGACACGTCGTAGGCAAAGCTGTAGGTGGCGTTGTCTTCTTAGACCAGTGCGATCAGGCCCAAGGCATTGGCGAGTTTTCGGCTGTTGATGACAACGCTGGGTGAGACCTTGGTAATTGCCCCAGTAGAGGTCGCATCGAACTTAAAGCAAACGAGTCAACTAGAGTGGGAATACCCACCCCAGAATTCGGCCAAATCGAACATCAACACTGATCAAGCGAAAGCGAAAATTTTAACTTCATCAAGCAGACCTTTAATTGGCAATGGCTGCTCATCCTTTCTATCTCTAATCAAGACATACTCACCTTCGCCGGGAGAGATAATCTCAATGATTTCATCGGACCAATTAGTCACTTCAATAAAACCACTAGAAACTCCGTTAAGAGCGTCAATTTCCCTCAATAAATCTAGCCACTTGAGGAATGCCCCGGCCTCATCGGTACCACCACCGGTTTTGGGATTATCAAAATAAACCCGAAGTTTAGGGCAAGGCTGCCTCTGCCAATTTAATGTTGGCACGTAATGCAGACGCAACTCTTTGAACTCTTCAACAGTCTCGCGCCCGGAAAATTCGCACCTAAAGATTGGCAAGCATAAAAAAAGATCATCTCTAACCACCCCATCATTACCTTTCAGGTAACCATGGAAATTGCTAGGAACAACGATTACATGAGTGAAGCCTCTTTCAGATGAGCACAACTCAAATATTGAGGGAGATACTCGACTTACCTCTGGCGCAATAGAATTTAAAACATTGAGCGCTAGCGAATCTTTTATCTCGTCTTGAGAAACAACAATCAAATCTAGATCATCGGATGATTTTAACCAATAATTGTATGTATAATCCCGCATTTCATCCTGAAAAAAGCAAACGCCACCAACAAGATCTCTAACGGAATCGTATTCTTCAAGTAGATCATTTCGTGATATCATAGCAATATGCCTCACTCGTAGTTTGGACCAACGTCTTGCCTATATCTAACCCCGCTAGCCCCCATCTTGGCACCCTCGGAACTGTTAGCGGAGCGTAACTTCAGGCTCATATTGCCGGTATCATTATAGAAGTCATTTCTCTCAGCTCGAGTTGAATTATAGCCGACTTCATTCCAATGCTCAACAACAGGTTTGTTATGCTCTATGGTCAACCTCGGGTCGTTCCTGTATACCTTATCACCATCCGCAGTCATTACTTTTCCAGCATGTTTTCCACTTTGGATTGTATTAGCATCTAAAACTTCTTCTTTTACACCTGCTCGATAGCCACTGGGGTATTCTGTCTTCCTATTAAGCCTGGCGCCATCTGTTGACTTTATAAATCTACCATCTGGCCCACGCACAGGCCTGGACATGGGTGGAGCTTCAACATCTGGCTTAGATCTAGGAACAATTTTTACATTTCCTAAGTTTGAGCCAAAGCCTTGGACTTTAATTTCATAGCGAGCATCAAACGCCTTCCCGCCCTTGGCGCCGATCCCCCCTCCAAGCAGAGCACCACCAAACGCCATCAACTTCTGGCCGTCGGAGCCCTCTCCAAACAGCTCGCCGCCGGCCCAATGCCCTGCCATGCCACCCGCTATACCACCCACCAACCCTGCGACCACCAAAACAGGACTTGCCAGCACAAATGCACTTGCCAGTCCCACCCCCATGACTGCACGCTCCAACCAGACAGGGACCTCCGGGTCAATGGCATCCGTCGTCTCGGTGCCCCCACCTATATATACATTGGGAGAGCCCGCACTTATTTTCGCGTCGCAAACTGTTCTGTCACCTACTCGAGCCGCAGGCTGACCATTTATATATACCGAATCGCTGCCCTGAGCTAATATCTTAGGGATCCCGGGATGATCAGAGCACTCGGCATCATCCAGATGCGCCCTCGCAGCAGGTTTCCCATTTATATAAACGTTGCCCGACCCTGATCGTATTTGTCCCGTTTCACTACAGGCGAACGATAAGCTACCAATCAGTTGACCAATTCCAGCGCCAGTAGCGGCTCCCGCGCCCACCATCGCAGCGAGGGCTACCGCCCCAAGCCCGCCGGTACCAACCACGGCAATACCGATGAGCACTGCACCTGCACCAATCGCCAAACCAGCAAGTAGTCCGCCTAAGGCGCTAGAGTGCTCGATTGGATCGTCTAATCTCGCGGCAGCCGCAGTCATGCCGACTCGACCTGTTGAACATCCCCCTCTCTCGTAGGCGGAATGCGCAATTGAAGACTATCAACTAAAGTATTGAAAGCACTACGCTCATCTTCTGTCATGCCTTTGGCATTGTTACTCGTACCGGTAATCTGCATGAGCAAAGGGCGCTTGTGCTCATCGTGATGCAGAAAAATCAGCTGTACTTGATGAACCGGTTGGCCTTGTTGCCGCCAGCGAAACTCTACACGCCGCGCCTCCAACCCAGCCACCTCTACCGGGGTAACCGGCTCGATCCACTGAACATGGGACAACGTCTTTTTCAATTCACCCAGCAGTTGTTGTGCAAGCGTCTCCAAGTCTGCATCCTGCTCCGCAGGCGAACGCCCAACAACGAGCGAGAACGGGCTTGGCCCTATATCCGTCAATGTAAAAACATGAAAAGTCTTGTCTTTTAAGTTCTCTGGACGAACGAAGCTCAATTCATTTGTAAGAAAGCGCTCCGGCGGAGGAGGTTCTACATTGAGAGCGCCCTCTTCCAGACGCTCACGTTCAACGCGCTCTTCGCGCTCGCGTCGCTCAGCTAATCGGTCGTAGATATTACCGCGCATGGGACCTTTCCTTGTCGCTAATCAAGACTTGTTCAGATTAATTATCGTGCTGCCTGCAACGTCCACAGTGATACCTGACAGGGTAATCGTGCCATCCGAATTCATCTCCAGCTTGCTGTTTCCGACCTCAAGCGTAATAGACGTTGCCGCCTTAATTTTCACCGCCCCTTGATCCACGGTCACAAAGTACGACCCCTCTTCCACCGCAATGCTGGTTTCCAGCTTGATCGTCTCGGAATGCTTACCTTCGACATTGATCGTTCGATTGCCACCCACCTTGAGACTCTCATCTGCCTCAACCTCGGTATCCAGGTTGCGCTCAGCATGCATGATGATTTGCTCGGCGCCGGCCTTGTCTTCGAAGCGGAAGAAGTTGGCATTCGACCCTTTGCCTTTGGTAGAGCGCGTCAGGAACCCACTCTGGGTCTTGTTCGCCGGCAGTGCCCACGGCGGGGTGTTGCTGCTGTTGTACAGGCTGCCCATGATCAACGGGCGGTCCGGGTTGCCGTCGAGGAACACCACCACCACTTCATCGCCCACGCGCGGGATCTGGATACTGCCGAAGCCGCCACTGGCACCGGATTGGGCGACGCGTACCCAGCACGAACTGTGGTCGTTGTGCTGGCCTTTACGGTCCCAGTGAAACTGGATTTTCACCCGGCCCAGTTCGTCGGTGAATATCTCTTCGCCGGGTGGGCCAACGATGATGGCCGTCTGCGGGCCGGCGATGGTCGGCCGGGGAGTGCTCAGTTGCGGGCGGAACGGGATCTTCTTGCGCACGCAACTGAACGTGTTGAAATAGCTCGCCTGTTGGCCGCTGAGGTAGTTGTTGTGGCCTTCGCTTTCCACGCTCATCAGCAGGAACTGTCGGTCCTCTACGGCGCCTTGATCGTGGCTGTAGTGCTGCAGCAGTTCGAAGGTATAGCCGGGCTTCATGGCGCGGCAATTACTGGCGCCTTCGAACTTTTTGCCGCGCAGCTCCAGCGCTTCGATACGTAAGCGCAGCAGGGTTTCGCCTTCATCGTAGGTGCCGTGGGTGTACTGACCGGGGAAGTCGTAGATCTCGAAGTTCTCGACATCGCCCTGCTTGTTCACGCTGTTCAGCGCCACCGGCAGGCGGTTGTTGGGCTGGCGGTAATCGAAGGTCTGCGTGGCCATCCTGCCGGACTGCAGCTGGCGGTTGCCGCTCCACTGGGTGATGGAGTCGGCGGTCTCGGTAACCGAGGCGCTGTGGAAACGGATTTGCGGCTGCTCGGGGATGTCCACCAGTGTGCTGGAGTCATCGCAGATGATCATGGTGTGGCCTTCTGCGGTGTGCTCGAAGTAATAGAACATCCCCTCTTCCTCCAGCAGGCGCTGGACGAAATTGAAGTCGGTTTCGCGGTACTGGGTGATGTAGGTGTAGCGCTTCTGCGGGCGGGTCAGGCGGAACTCGTGGCGGGAGAAAGCCGGACACAGGGCGAATACTTCGGTGACCACTTCCTCGACCGTGTTGCCTTGGAAGATCCGCGTGTCGAAGCGGTTCTTCAGCATCGAAAACCAGGGGTTGAGGGTGGCGGTGTAACGGGCCATGCCGCCATCGCTGCCAATGCTGGCAAAGCGCGTAAGGTAACCGGTGATGTGGCGTGGAGCACCTTCGGCCAACTCGATCTCGATGCTCACGTGCTGGCCCATCATGGATTTAAGCGGCACGCCAGAGTCTTCGCAGATCAGCAGCAGTTCGTAGTTGAACGCCCGCGAAAGGCCCTCGACGCCCTTGAAGGTTTCCAGCAACAGTTCCTGCTCAGGGTTGGCCAGGTTGTGAAACTTGAACAGCCGGCGGTTCTGCGGCGATAGCAGCGCGGAGGCCAGTTCCATGATCATGCGAAATCTCCTTGAAAACAGGGCCAGCACGCGCTTGCGATGCTTAGCTACAACTTTGTTCATGCGGGATGCCAGGTAGGCGCACCGCGATTTCATGCGACCGACAGCAGCCGAAAAAGTGCCGCGGCGCGTTGACAGAAACGCGACAACTGTCACGCTTTTGCACGTCAGGGCAATTTCCTGAGCCTGCCGTTATCGCTTCCCGTACAACAGTGCATCCAGTTCATCCACCTGCGGTGCGCGGTCGAACAGTTCCTGTGCCAGCTTCTGGATATGCTGCGACCAGGCGACCTTCTCCACCCACTCCGGTGGCATGCCTGACACACCGTACAGCGCGCCAGCCAGCTGGCCGGCTGTGGCCGCGACGCTGTCAGCATCATCGGCAAGGTTGGCGGCCAGAAGAATCGCGTCATGGAAGTTGTTGGTGTTCCATACAGCCCACAGGGCTGCCTCCAGCGTGTCGACCACGTAACCAGAAGAGCGGATCTGATCACGACTCTTCTGTTTGTACTCGCCAGCATTGATGATCATCGGGCGCGGACGCAGCGAGCGCACCGCAGGTGCAAGGGTTTCTTCCTTGTCTGCACCGTTCAGTGCCAGATGCAGTTGTGCGGCGAGCAACTGGCAACAGTTCACCGCTTCATCGGCGTTATGGGTCACGCTGCTCTGCGTGACGCTTTCCCACCAACTCGCAGACAGTGAATGTCGACGAAAGATGGCCGTGGGCGCGAGGCGTATGATCGAGCCATTACCTGCAGTGGACGGGTCGTAGTTGCCTTGCCAACCGATGCCTTCGCGCAACCAGCCTTCAAGCGCGTTACGTGTAGCGTTGCCTATGTCGAAACAACGGCCATTGACACTGTTTTCCCCGTGTCGATACCAACGCACCAAGGCATTTGCGTAGGTGGCGTAGTCGAACTTGCCCTGGCTTACATACGTATCCGCCAAGCAAAGCGCCATGCTGGTGTCATCGGTCCACTCGCCAGCAGCAAGCCTGAACGGCCCGCCTCCGACCATGTCGTTCACGTGTTCCCGGTCGCGCGGCAGGAACTCGAGCGTGGTGCCTACCGCATCGCCAATGGCCAGGCCCAGCAACGCGCCTTTGGCGCGGTCCAGTGCCTGTTCTGGCGTCAAGGTACAGGCCCTGGACTGCAACCAGCGCGGCTTGCTCGCCGGCTCTGCTGGGGCGTCTGCCCGCACGTTGTAGTCCATCCTCTGCTGCAGCTGCCGGGAGGGCTCTGGCGACAGGTGCGCGTAGCGCTCGACGTAGTCGGACAGCAATGCGTTTGGGCTTCTTAGATCGATCATGGGATTTCTTTGAGAATAAATTGAGTGACGGAGCCATTGTCGACCCTGTCGACAACATTGAAGCGCGTGCCTGGCCCAAACAATACCTCAGCTTCCCTGTGGCCAGACAGAAAGCTGATATCTTTGCCAGTCACGCCCTGCAAGGTCATCTTCACATTACCGTTGAATGCCAGGGCCCGGTCTGCAGAAGTACTCAGGAACGCTGCATCAGTGGTTGGCAGGCCGACTTGCATCCTCGACAGGACATCCTCCGGCAACGTAGTACCACGGAAGGTATCCCCCAACGTGTAGGACGGTAGCTTTGCGAGGCCTTCGTTGGCATGCGTGACGAAGGCCTCCATCTGCGGGCTAAGCGGGGTCTGCCCGCGCAGCGCCGGGTTGATCCACTGATAGCCTTCGTTGGTGGTGTAGCCATGCAGCGCGCCGATCTGATCGTCCGTGAGCAAGGCTGAACGCTTAGGGTCGGTGAAGTCGGCGATGCGCCTGCCCGTGGATATCCAGCGGTCTGCAGTCTGACTACCCACGGCCTCTTGCAAAGACATGACTGCCGGTTTTGCTACAGGCTTCGGTGCCGAGGCTTTTTCCGGTTGACGAGCGGGCTGCAGCGGCTCAGGTTTCTTGAGGGGGGTGGGGCCCTTGATCTGCAGGTCTGGGTGAGCCAGCAGCTTGGCTTCGTTCTTGGCAAGCCAGGCACCAAACTGCTTGTTGGCAATGTCGGCCTGCAGCTTGGCACTGCGCGTGGCAATGTTCTCCATGCTGCCCATGATGCCGGCCTTCATCTGTCCGCGCAGCAGGTAGGTGACGATGGCCATCAGTAACAACAACACCAGCTGTTCCTGCCCGCGGGCCAGCTGCCGCGCGGCGCGTTCGGTTCGCTCCTGGATAACGGCCACCGACCCTCCAGTAGGGTCCAGCCCGGCAGGCTTGACGCCTTCTTCGGCATTCCAGGCCGTAGCGATACCCTCCTGAAGAGTGGCCAGGCAAACCGGCAGCCCTTTGATGAAGTATTCGGCGATCGCCGACAGGCCCAACGCAAGAAGGATCAGGTTACCGACCTCCAGACCGATGCCCGCCCCTGCCACGGCGCCGGGCGCCGCGCCGACGCCAAAGGCCAAAGCACCGATCGCACCGCCTGCAGCAGAGCCCACGGCAATACTCCCACCGAGGATCATCGACACTTCCTTCACCAGTTGCAGCAGCACCGGCAAAATCTGTTCGATACCGATCGAAGCCCATTTGCGCTTGAGGTCTTCCTGGAAGATCGGATACGACATCGCCAGTGCCTGTTGCACATTGTCGATGCGATGGCCACCCAGGTAGCCATAGGCTTGGCCGGCGCCATCACTAACGCGCCGAGAGAAACCGTGCCAGCTGTCATTGGCGCTCTGCAGCCCCTGGTGGATGCTCTGGTTCACCGCGCTGAATTTCTGATCGAGGCTGCGCTCGATGTCACTCCAGCTAGGGACGTTAGCTAAAAGGTCCATTTTCTAGATCACAGTCCGTTGAAGAATGGCGTAATTGACACACACCTTGGCGAGCCTGAAGGAAACACAACTGAGCCAACTGATAGCGTATGCCTGCTACGCGAAGTCTGCCGCGTGAGCACCGATTCGAGGGCGTCCGTAATCATGTCAATGCATCCTGCATCAAGCTGGAAATCGCCCAATGAAAACGTGCTTGACAGAGGCTGTCAAATGATGGCCTTGCGCTATAGGGCCATGGAGCTAACGTCAAAATGCCTTTACCAAATGGCGTATTACGGGTTGTTGGAGCAGTAGACGCGTCCGCGATTAAGTAAGTCGGATTGTGTCCGTTGGGTTGGAGAACGCGTATTACGTGGCCATTCAGTCCGGTCGCGGCGTGAAGATCCAACGCCCCGATTGAATGTCGCCGCACAGCCTCGACAGCTATGAACGCCTCTCGCCTCTAGTTCAACAGGTTGACGGGCGATAGCATCCCTTCACAGGTGCCTCTGGCCACGCCATATTCCGTCGCACTGCCATCATTCCACCTTGCCTTGTCATCACCCCGCCAAGCACTCGGTCGCCGCAAAAAATGGGACCTGATTCACTTTTTGAAAAATATTTTTGCCGCTAATTTTCATCGATATCCGGCCCCACTCGCCCCCCTGATTTAGGGCTTGAACCGCCGTTTTCCGCGCCCAGGACACCCCGCCAATATCACAGCGCCATTATTGCGCCGCATCACAATACGGGCAATAAATCGCCCCCCTCGCCGGAACTTCTTGTGCAGCGAGGTGCCCTACTCGGCATTGCTGGCAACACAATATTCATGTGCCAGCACTCAAATTTACCGCCGCCGAAGGCTCTATTTCAGGTCCGCGCCATTGGCGTTTCAGGACGATCAAGCAGGCACATGGACGATGCACCGATGACCCAGACATTCGATGTCGAAGCACTGATCAAGCTGCGTAGCCAGACGCGGGCGATCTCCGATGCGCTGAAGGCGCAGGCGGCGGATTACCTTGCCACCGTGGCGCCGCTGATCCGTCCACAAACCCTGTTTGGCGAATACTTGCAAGGCGCCCAGCGCAGCAGCGGGCGCGAAACGCAGGGCCATTTCCAGTCCCTGATCGAACTCTTCGATCGCATCGGCTCGGCCGCGCCGTTTCAGCTGGTCAACGAACTGGAAGTGCCGCTAAACCTGATTAGCACTACCCCCGAACTGTTCCCGCTGGAGTACGACAAGGCCCTCGCACAGAGCGGCCAGGTCATCCGCATCACCAGCCCGACACGCTGGGTGGTGGGCTTCCACACCTTCGAACTGGCGCGGTTTCGCAACGTCATCAAAGACCCCAACCGC